>CBFCZA010000190.1:0-6091 GCA_965602285.1 uncultured Curvivirga sp.
CGAATTGTCGACAGATGCTGTGATTTTTTCTGAAGAAAGGCTTTCCTCTTCAATTTGAAAACCAATGGCTTCTGAAATGGAGGGGGGGGCTAAATCTGGCGTATCAGCAACATTAAAGGCTGGAGGCGGTGGCATATCTGTTGAAAGTGTAGCTTCTTTAGTTATTTCTTCTTCTACTTTTAAATTTGCGCTGGCATCTTCAATTTTACCCAAAATAGATTGAATGTCTTCAATGCGCTTTTGGTCAATTAGAGGGGCAGATTCATCACCTTTGGATAAGTTGCTTTCCTCTGAAGGTTCGCCCTCTATTTCGGTTGAGGGATCTTCAGTATCAGCTGGTGTTTCTATAGTACTGCTTTCTTTTGCCGTACTTTGTGTGCTCGACAATCCAAGGTAGGGCTCTTCTAGATTGCTTTTTTTATCGGATGGATCAGATTCTAAGTTCAAAGAGGCGCGCAAGGCGCGACGTGCTTCTTCATAACTGGGAGAGGACGAAAGAGGGGGGCTCTCTGTCTTGTTCGCTTCATCGGAACTTTGGGTTCCTTCGTTGTTGTTTTGGCCTTTGAACCAGCTCATTTTTTTCTTCCCCGCAAACCTTGCGTGATAAATATCTGCCTTTTTTGGCTGAATATTGAACAAGGTGAGAATTCTTTTATAGGGGTATATTATATCTGCTTCGCCGGTTCGACAATCAAGAACGTGAATTTTCTTGCAATAATTATACCGAAATAGAATTTTTCTTATATTTAATGGGAGGAAATTTAATTATTTAAGATTAAACCCTTAACTTTTCCTGTTCCGCCAAGCATTTTGCTGCGTCCTGTGCGCATGTTTACCTCCGCGCATTCACCATTCAATTGGTTCGCACCGCGACTAACTTTTACATCACCACAAATGGTGGCAATTTCTGCAATGAGGTCATAAACACCTTCTTGCCCCGTGACGATTTCACTGGGGGTAGAGATGTGAACGCCACTTGTTGCATCAATGCGCCTAATTTCATTTTCGCCAGTGACTTTGTTTTCTTCGATGAAGGCTGTCATGACACCTGCATTCATGCGTTTGTCTTCCGTAACCAGTAAGGCATTCCCACGGGCAACTGCAATATTTCGTGCGCTCCAGAATTCAAGGGAATCATCAGCTGTGATTTTTGCTTTTGGATCTATTAGTTTTAAATCATCCCCTATCAGGACGGCAACTTCTTGGTCCATATGAAATGCACCGCGATCCCCATAGGCAGAGGTTTGATTTTGATTAACAATGACATGGCCTTCCGCATCAATGCGATATAAATCCTGTTTATCATCTACGCCTGGGCGATAATGAGCGATGAGTTCATCAGCATTTAAATTCATGGCACCTTGTTTGGCTATGGCATTTCCAATGGCTTTATAATAGCCAGATGCTTCCCCGGGTTTTTGTACCCATTCAATACCATTGTCAGCTTCGATTTCAACAGGCTGGCTTGATCCATTGGTAGCTGAGGCGGTTTGGGCCATAGAAGGACTATGTCCTGACATTGAGGTCATTACGATTGTGAAAAGGCTAAGAACCCATATCGAGCGAAAGTTTTTATGTTTCATCATGAATTTACTTTAAGACTTTTTATCTGGTTTTGCACCAGAGAAAATAATTTTTGATTTACCAAGAAGGTCAATTTGTGTTCCTTGGTCATGTACGTGGATACCTTCTGATGTCATATAGATATCAGGACCTTGTCCTTCTACGGGGGCGTCAGTGAAGGCGCTTCTATTCTTAAGGTCTAGGCTGAACCGTTCAGATCTAAATTCAAAGCCTTGATCTTGAAAGGCATTGACGCCACCCCAAAGTTCCAACATGCCTGTATCTTGGAACATACGTCCTTCGGGGGCTGTGATGGCATACCAAATTTCATTATTCCACAGGATGTCACCTTTGGGTCCTTCAAGGTCAATAATAGGCTGGTCTGGATCTGGTTGAATGGCACGGTCTGCAGTGATGGTATAGGGCGCACCTTCGTTGCCATAGCCGCCATAAGTCGCATCAAATACCTGCAGTTTTGTGCTATCAATATCTGGATCTGATAAAAATGAATTATATCCATTGCCGTCTTCGATAAGGGGCCAAATAGCGACGCCAATAATCATGGCAAGGGCCATGGTCGGTAAAATGAGTTTTAGTAAAGATACAAAATATCCATAGAAAGGGTTTAGTTTAACATTCTTCCGTTGAATTGTGATGGAAGATCCGCGGCTTCTATAGTCTCTTTCTGAAGGCGCAACTTGAGGCTCCGTCACTGCACCAGCAGCGAGAGGCGGTTTTTCATCAAGGTTCGTTGTGTCGTTCATAAAGCCTAAATCACTATAGGAAAGGGGCGCGTGCCTGATATAGACTGGATTATCCCTTTTATGCAAGAGATAGTGTAGCATAAATGAGTAGGTTAGGGCGCAATTTTGACGCTAATTTAAAAAGACAGTGATTTAAGTATGTATCTTTAAAGTTAGACAACGCCGGCACGTAAGAAATCATGCACATGGGCGATCCCGACGGGGATATTGTCTGAAGTCACAAAAATAGCCGTGATCTTAGATTCATTCATTTGTGATAAAGCTTCTGCAGCCAAGCTGTCGGCTAAAATAGTGACTGGGGATATAGTCATAATGTCTGTTGCATTTTTATCTAAAAGATCAGGTGCCATGTGGCGGCGTAAGTCTCCGTCGGTCACAATGCCTAATAATTTACCTTCGCCATTTGTTACACCAACACAGCCAAATCTTTTTTCTGCCATGATGACAACAGCATCGCGCATTTTAGTGGTTTCAGAACAGATAGGAAGTTCATTTTCGCCATGCATTAAATCACGGACATGTAAAAGTTGTTGTCCAAGTTTGCCACCGGGATGGAATTTTTGGAAATCTTGTGCTGTGAAACCTTTACGCTCCATCAAGGCGACGGCCAATGCATCGCCAAGGGCAAGTGTCATGGTTGTCGATGTGGTTGGCGCAAGGCCCATTGTCGCCGCTTCAGGCATGTCAGGAAGAATGAGTGCGATATCCGCATTGCTTGCCAATGTACTGTTGGGGCGGGACGTAATACCAATTAATGGGATAGAAAATCTTTTTGCATAATAAAGAAGGTCACTTAGTTCCTTGGTTTCACCAGAATTCGACATGGCAAGTATCGCATCGTCACTTGTAATCATGCCGAGGTCACCATGGCTTGCTTCGCCCGGATGGACGAATTGTGCAGGTGTTCCTGTGGATGCCATTGTCGCCGCAATTTTCCTACCTATATGTCCACTTTTCCCCATGCCGGAAATGATAACGCGCCCTTTTACTTTAAATAAGAGGGAGACGGCATCGCTAAAATCGCCATTAAGGCTATTGGATAGTGCAACCAATGCTTCCGCTTCCATCGCTAGAACGCGTTGGCCTGCAGATACATCAATTTCTTTTTGGTTTGGCATAGTATTATTCTTCTGTGATGCGCATCATGCAAAAGCATGGTTGAATTATGAAAAGACAAATATGATTTTCGAAATCAACATGTGGCAGAATTAATGGACGAATTAATGGGCGAAAATATCCATATCTTCCCAGCCACCAAGGTCAAGTGCACAACGTTCAGGCAAGAATTCAAAGCAAGATTGCGCAAGTTCCATGCGATTTTCACGATTTAACATGCCATCAAGTTTTTCTTTAAGCGCGTGCAGATGAAGGACATCACTTGCTGCATATGCTTTTTGCGCATCAGAAAGTTCATCTGCGGCCCAATCAGAGGATTGTTGTTGCTTTGAAATTTCAACACCTAACATTTCACGGCATAAAACCGCTAGGCCTTGGCGTTCTGTGTATGTGCGTACTAATTTAGCGGCAATTTTTGTGCAATAAACTGGATTGCTACGAACGCCTAAATGTTTCTCTAACATTGCAATATCAAAGCGGCCGAAGTGAAATAGTTTTGTTACAGATTGATCTGCCAAAAGGGCCTTCATATTCGGTGCATCATATTCATCAGCTTTGAATTGAACCAAATGACAATCACCATCACCCGCAGACAGTTGTGCCAAGCATAGACGGTCTCGAACAAGGCTCAATCCTTGTGTCTCTGTGTCAATTGCAACGACTTTTCCAAGATCTAAGCCGTCTGGTAAATCACCTTGATGAAGATATATAGTCACTTATGTTTCCTTTACATAGGGCCAAGCAGGTCGCAGAGGGTAAGTTACAAAGAGCAGGTCTCTGTGGTAATCTCTGGGTTTGTTTTAAGGCCTTCTCTTTTGTTATCTTAAGACTATACCAAACGTTTACAATTAACCAGCCCTGAATCTGAGGGGTTTTGCGTTGTTAGAAGCCATTTGTTATTTGATAGCGATGCCAACTTCCAACGCTTCAAACCAGTCTAGAAACTTCTTAATATTGTCGCCTGTAAAAATAGCGCCATGTTGGGGGGCTAGCATCTCAATATCTAGACGACGAACTCTTTCAATCCAATCATTCTTCGCACGATTTGAAGGCATCCAGCGTTGGTGGAATAATTTCATTGAAGGAATATGTGCTTCGAAATCTTCAACGAACATCGGCGCATCATGTGGGATGAGTGCGGCGCCAACATCTCCACTCATCAGAATCTTAGATATAGGATCGTAAACACTAAAGTTGCCAGAAGAATGTAGATAATGAGCTGGAATTAAATGAAGTTCGATACTGTTTATTTTAAGAATTTTGCCTTCATCTGGTAAGGGGTCATAGGTGATGGATTTACAGCCAAAATGCTTGATAAACCCTTCCCATACCCATGGTGCATGTAAGGTAGCATGGGGCAGGGTTCTATCCCATAATCCAAGTGATGAAATAATATCTGGATCTTGGTGTGATGCGAAAAGGTGGGTGATATTTTCTATGGGTACATAATCTGAAACGGCGGCAAGCATGGTTGCAAATAATTCAATGCCACCAGGATCAAGCAGGATGACTTGATCGCCACATTTAACCATATATTGATTGGTATCGATGATTGATTCTGGTTTGTTTGGATCTCTACCAAACGAAATCCATTGGTGGAGTGCGCCTTCGTATAAGGGGGTCGCTTTCATCATTTTATATGTTTCCTTGCACTCGCACTTAAGGCTTTTTTACAGTCTGATATTGTTCGTTTAATATTGCTCACAGCGGATTCAAAATTAACCAGCAGGGCTGTGAAGTTTTCTTCATATTCAGTGTTGCTTATACCTACTTCTAATTTGAACTTTGAGGTGGCAACGCTGGTGGCCATGAGGCTGTTATTAATTTCGTCTAAAATCAAATAAAGGCTACGCATATGACTTTTGATAGAGGTTTGAATGTTGTCCAAATCAGTTTTTGATTTTTCTGTGGCAGGATTAATCGTGTGTATATGCTTAAAGTTCTTGCCCAAGCTTTTTGCTTCTTCAAATTGGGAAAGGGCAAATTCTTCAGAAAAGCTACGCAGCGAATCTTGAGAGACTTCTAAGGAGCGTCTGTTTACTTCTTGGACTTGTCGAATGATCTCTTTGGCCAAATGATCCATATAATCCGTGATAGGTTGTATTGAACGGGTATTGGTTCCTGCACGTGCAACCACGGATTTAGCATTCATGGCACCTAAGGAAATATCCTTAGCATCTTTTAATGTCGCCTTTAAGGCGGCAGCGATGGTTACTGCTACAATAAAAAATTGATCGGATTGTATGTTTTTATCCACGTGATCCCCTACACTTCATAATAAAACACCAATTCTTTCATAGCATTGGATTAAATTTTCCACAATAGGTTCAATCGTATGACTATGGTGTCTGCATTTTCAGGAGAGCACGATTGATTTCTGGTAAAAAAGGCGCGTTTGATTTGTGGATAATGTGATATAGTGGGGCTGAAAATAAAGCTGTATTTGATGTATAAATATTATGGGATAAAGTAATGAGGCTAAAGGCATCGTCTAACCCAACGATGATATCTACTCGTCTCATATCTAGAAGCCTGACTAGTGTTTCGTAATCTTTTGTATAAGTAATAAGTTTAGATGGTATATTATTCGCGGCGTATAATTCACCACCTATTGCACCTACTTTAAATCCTCGTAAATCTTCCCATGA
>CBFCZA010000191.1:0-6035 GCA_965602285.1 uncultured Curvivirga sp.
AAGAGGACTGAATCACTTGGCGTGAGATTTCAGTAATAGAACTAGAAAGTTCTTCTGCCGCAGACGCAACCGTTTGTACATTTGCAGAAGCTTCTTCTGATGCAGCGGCCATCGACGTAGTCTGAGAGCTGGTTTCTTTCGCCATTGCAGACATATTTTTAGCGGACAGTTGCATCGTATCTGATGCGCTAGCAACAGTTTGCAACATGGACGTTACATCTGTTTCGAATTGCTCAGATAAGCTATCACGTTTTTGAACACGTTCTTCACGAATGGCTTGGTCTTTCTCTTTTTCCTCATTTAATAATTTTGCTTCGATCATATTATCTTTGAAAACTTGAACAGCTTGTGCCATTCCACCGATTTCATCACTGCGTTCTTGGCCCGTAATAATTGTTTCTAGGTCCCCTTGGGCAAGTTCGTTCATACCTTTTGTCATCCTTGCTACAGGAGTTGCAATGGAACGGGCTGTGAAAATAGCGATAACAGAACCAACAAGGATAATAACGACGAGTAAAACCCATTGTAGAATTAAAAGTTGTGATGTTTTTGACGCCCCAATTGCAGCATCATTTGCCAATAATCTTTTCTGATTTTCAACCATCCCACCTTTATAGGAACCATCAGCCTGTTGTTCTCCGTGCAAAGTGGTCATTAGGATTTTAGCACGTGGGGCGGCTTCACTTATCAATAGGTAGTGGGCCATATTCCATTTATTTGAGCTACGAATAGAAAACATTTGCTCAGGAAGAGTGACAAACTCTTTACGTTTTTCAGAAAAAACGTTGAAATGGTCTAGTTGCTCTTTTGATAACATTGAAGCAGATTTTTCTAAATCAGAAAATCGTTTATCGTTCTTAAGCCATAGCTTCTCAAACCCTTCGGAAAACTGGATCTGTCCAGTCAAAAGATAAGCGCGAATTTGCGCAAGACCAAGACCTAGTGTTCCCCGAACATCTGCCATCATCCCAAGAATTTGTACACGATCCCCTTCAGAACCACCTTTGCCTTCAAGTTCCAAATCAATCATTTTAGAGATGCTTGCGACCATAACGCTAGCACGTGGGGCAGCTTCGCTAATCAATATCTTAGTTGCAGGTGTTTCTTCCACTGTATGTGCTATGTCTTCTACTTTTTGCTGCGCAATTTTAAATTCATCTAGAACAGATTTAAATTTTGTCCAACTTTCAACATTTTTTGGATTGGTCCAATTGCTTGAATATTGGTCCATAACTTTACGGGTTTTTGAAATGTCATCCCATACTTGTTTACGTTCCTCTTTAAAGACAGGATTATCAACCAGCATCCAACCTCGTAATGTAGCTAAGGATGCATTAATATCATTCATCATTTGTTGGGATGCTTGCGCGGTTGGAGTGCGCAAATTAACAATCCGATCTGTGCTATCTTTAATACTTGAAACTTGCCAAAGAGAAGCGCCAATAGCGATACTGGAAAGTAATAAAAGGGCAAATAAACCAAGATAAAGTTTATGGGAAATTTTCAAACTAGACATTTTTAATCCAATCTCAGGTTAAGCAGATGCATTAGCTATGATCTTTAGATACAGAAGTCTTTAAGTTCAAATTTACCCAATTTTAATTATTAAATCAATGATTTAATAATTAAAAAGCATTTTATATAAATAAGACTAAATTTATGTAAATGCACCAAAGTTGCGGTTTATAAGTTATTTTTTGCCTAATCTTAGGTTTTTTTAGTGCGCTCAGGGGGGAATATGATGGTAACGGAGGTGCCTTTTCCAACAGTGCTTTTAAGCAACAAACGGCCTCCATGGAGCTTTATCAAAGAATTACTTATGGGTAAGCCTAGACCTGTACCACCCTTGCTTTGGATATAACTACTTCCAACCTGACCAAACGGTTGTAAGACTTTTTCTATATCCTTTTCTTCGATCCCAATACCAGTATCTGTGACACAAATAACAATGGAAGATTCTTCATCCATATGTTTAGAGATCGTGACTTCGCCATCAGGAGGGGTGAATTTGATAGCATTTGTAAGTAAATTGATGAGGATTTGTTTTAGCAACCGCTCGTCCGCGATCAAATGGGGCGTGTCTTCTTGAATATCCACATGTAGGTGAATTTGAGCGTCAGCAACTCTTTCCTTTAACATCTCAACACAGCTATCTATTGTATGATTAACATCAATCTCTGTTGCATCTACTTGCGCCTCTCCCGCTTCTACTTTTGAAAGATCAAGAATATCACTAATAATATGTAACAGGTGGCTCCCAGCCCGATTTATAGAATTCACAGATTCAGTGTTTTTAACAGAGCCGACAGGCCCGAAAGCTTCTTGTTGTAAGGCTTCAGAAAATCCGATGATCGCATTTAACGGGGTACGTAATTCATGACTCATATTGGCCAAAAATTCAGACTTTGCACGATCCGCAAGCTCAGCAGTCTCTTTTGAGGCTATAATTTGTTTCTCTGCTTCAATCCTGTCGGTGATGTCTTCAATGGAAGACCAAATTAATTCCTCTCCATCCACCTCAATAATTTTACCAGATAGTTGAACTGGTATTAAACGGCCATCCCTATGGATATATTCTTTTATATAAGGGCCATAGCTACCTGTTTTTTTCATGCTATCAAGTTGTTCTTGTTCTTGATCCATATATTTTTTGGGTGTGATCGACCAATAATCTAGTGCCAGTGTTTCTTCTACACTATAGCCGATAATATTTGCCACTGCAGAATTCGCATCTACAACCGAGCCGTCCATTTTACATAGCATCAAACCAATTGAAGACGTTTCAAACAAGCTTCGGTTATAATTTCTTGCCTTGTCTAATTCATAAAAAGGGCTTTTCAAATTGGAAATAACGATAGCTTGGAAGATCAGCCAATAAGAGAAAAATTTAAATATATGGCCTGCTAAATTTGAAAGGCCGTAAACATCCACATAAAATGTAAATGCCAACTCTCCACACATTGTCAAAATGATAGAGGCAACAATGAGAGAGCGGTTCCTTTTCGAAATATGCTTTCCATTGCGATACAAGTTGATAATCGCCAATAGCAACATAAATATTATGAGATATTCACTGTAAATCTTAAAATCTGTAAGACCTTCACCATCAACGAAGCCTGTTGGAAAATGACCAGAATAGATGAGTGAGGTGAGAGCAATGGCTATTATGCCGAAGCCAAAAAACAACCAATATCCATTCAATTCTCTTTTGGCTGCAACAGGAGCAATAAGTAATAAGAAAGCCTCTAGGTAGCGCCCGCTGATCCAAAACTGTACCGAAAGATTTGCACTACCCTCAAAAAAAACGTTCACGCCCTTATAGGCAAAGGTGTGCATCAAATCGATTGAACCAACCCAAAAGTACCCACATGCTAAAAAAAGAAGGAAGTTATCTGCATTAATAGAGCGTGTTGACCACGTTAATGAAAACATAATGAATGAAATCACGATACAGAAAAGTTCTGCACTCGTATGAAAAGCAAGAAAATTTAGTTGGGCAAGAACAACCAGAAGGACACTTAACAAAACTGGCGGTGCCCACATCCTCCAGTCACCAAGTTGTTGTATAGAATTATCTTGCGACAATATTTCAAACCCCCATTTTCTCTTACATTTTCAAATGCTATTCTAAAATTTTAACATTGTCGATATTTTTCCATTAAACCAGCCTGTAATTAGCATTCTTTTCAGCCGATTATCACATTGCAAAAAACGAAAATTTTAAATTTTGCCTCTCGTCAAACCATATAAAACACAATCTTAGCCTCATTAATTGACAAATCTCTCATTATTGCCATATATGAAAGATCAAAGCGCGGGAGGGTTTATTATGTGGCAAAGTTTTTCCAAAAAAACAGCATGTCTTTTAATGTCGATAACCGCCATAATTCTATCCACATTTATCTACGACACCCTCTTCTCTCTAGGTATTATCACGTTTATACCTTATATGTTTGTTATCTTTTTAGAATGGAAATTTGGACAAAAAAAATCCGTATTTTTCTTTGCAGGTTTAACCACATTTCTCACTATTCTTAGCTATGCAATTTCCCTAAAAGGCGGTCTGGAATGGCATGCCGTTTTGAACAAACTATACATCATTGTTGGAATTTGGGGTGGTACATTCACTCTTTGGTTCTACAAACGATTAACCGCGGTTCCAACTTCCTCTTCAAAAGAATTTTTAGAGCCAAATGAAAAATTTTGGCGAAGAGAAGACCTTATACTGGTTGGATCATTTGTTATCGTTATTGTTGCGGTACTGCTTTTCCTTTCATACATAGATAAAACAATTAAAGAAGACTATAAAAGATCTTTAAATGAAACACTTTCAACCACACATTCAGCCATTAGTCGCGCGTTAAAATCATACCAAACAAATGCATTAGCTTGGGCTGAAACAGATGTGGTTTCGGAAAAAATACAACATTTACTTAATCTTTCTATTGCCCCAAACATTTTAGTAAAAAGCAACGTTCACCAACAACTAAAAGGACATTTATCACCCCTTCTTTCTAATGTTGGTTATCAAAGCTACAAAATTATCGGCAAAAATAGTTTCACCATTTCCTCAAGTGAAATTGATGAAGTTGGAAAGTTCAGCCCCTATAACACGGAAGAAACATTTCTGAAAAAAGCTTGGTCGGGTGAGGTTGCCATACAGCAACCCCATAAATCCCACAGCCCTATCAGTGATTATTCAGGTGAAGTTGCCGAAGGGTTGGCTACATTCACCCTAGCCGCCCCCATTAAAAATATTGAAAATCGGGTCGTAGCCCTCTTTGTATTACAACTAGATCCAGATGAAGTTTTCAGCCCTGTATTTAGCGCTACCCAATTTGCAAATACAGGTGAAGTTTACGCCTTTGATAGCAACGGAATAATGCTAAGCGAAAGTCGTTTTAACAAACAGCTAAAAGAAATTGGCTTACTTCAACCCACAGAACATTCCGACCTACGTCTTGCTCTTAGTGATCCAGGAGTGAATTTAACTCTAGGTGAGAAATCTTCGCTGGCCCCAGATGAATACCCATTAACCTACATGGCGCAAAAAGCTACCCAAGGCCAAAACGGATATAATATCGACGGATATAGGGATTATCGAGGGGTACCTGTTATTGGTCGCTGGTTATGGGATGAAGGCTTACAATTTGGTATCGCGGTTGAAATTGATAAAGATGAAGCCTTCACATCCTTATATTTTCTTCGTTTTTGGATTTTCCTACTTGCTGGACTATCCACCATTGCAATTATTTCATTAAAATTAATTTACATTAAAACTAGAAACACCATTGCCTTTTCGGAATCTAAATACAGAAATAGCATAAATTCCACATCAGAAGGATATTGGCGGATATCCACAAAAGGGCGACTTTTAGAAGTGAATGATGCTCTTTGTAATCTTCTAGGATATGATCGATTAGAGCTTATAGGACGACTTTTTGGAAATTTTGTCGCCTCTACCAGCCAATCTGTAACACAGTCAATTTTATCACCACCTCCTTATGTTTCTAGCCATTCTTTTGAGATTGAGATGATTACGAAGGAAAACAAACGTCTTCATATGCTCATCAATAGCACAGTTGCAAAAAACCGAACCGGCGATATTGTTGGTAGCTCCGCCTTTCTTACAGATATCACAGAACGAAAACAAACGGAGCTTATTTTACGAGTTTCTCAGAATGCCCTTGCTAAGAAGGTTGATGAATTAAATATACAAACTCAAGCCTCCGAAACGGCCCGTGAAGCGGCCCTAAAAGCACAAAAAGAAGCCGAAGATGCTAATAAAAGTAAATCACAATTTCTCTCTTCAATGAGCCACGAATTGCGCACTCCTTTAAATGCTATCATTGGCTTCTCTCAACTTTTAATATCCAATAAACGAACACCTTTAACAGAACGCCAAAAAACGCAAGTTACTCATATTAATAAAAGTGGCCTGCATCTTTTAGACCTCATCAATGAAATATTAAATCTTTCAAAAATTGAAGGTGGCCATATAGAACTTTCCATTGAAGATGTACCTCTCACCAGCC
>CBFCZA010000192.1:0-5912 GCA_965602285.1 uncultured Curvivirga sp.
TCATAGTGACGTGAACCGCCTATGTGCTGTACATGACCAAATTGCCCAACAAGCAAAATTTGGGGACCGTTTGGTTTATACAGGAAATATGATTGGCCATGGTATTTCTACGACAGAGACGATTGCAGAAATTCTAAGGTTTCGTCGGTGGTTTTTATCAATTTGGCCTTATTGTGATGTTGATGACGTGGTTTATTTACGGGGACGTCAGGAAGAAATGCTGTGGAAAATGACACAGCTTCATTTTGCTCAGCATGCCCAAGAAGTTTTAAAATTTGCGTTTTCCAGTGGATTAACGCCCGTTCTTGAAAGCTATGGTTTTTCTGAAGATCAATTTATGAAGGCTGCGGAAGAAGGAACCAATGCGTTGGTGACTTTAACGGGACGTTTGACAACAGCCATTCGAAACATGCCCGGCCATGATCAAATCTTGAAAGATTTAAAACATGCGGCCTATAGTGAAGATGGTGTTATTCTTTGTGTAAGTAGCGGTCTTGATGATGATAAACCTTTGCAAAAACAAGGCGATAATTTCTGGTGGGCGGGGGAAGATTTTCCATCCATAACCCATGCATATGGTGGTTTTTTCCGTGTGGTACGTGGGTTTGATCCAGCCCATAATGGCTTGAAAGATACAGCCTTCACCCTCACTATAGATGGTGGTTGCGGTTTTGGTGGACCATTGGTGGCCATATGCCTTGATCGACAAGGTGAAGTGCTAGAAATGATAAAGGTATAATGTTAATCTAATGTAATAATATGGTCTGGTAACGTGATGCGCATGAAAGGCCCGTTCCATTTTTCTATTACACCACGCACTTGAATTTTTCGACCAATTAAATCTTTTAACTTTGATATTTCACTATCGAAATGATTGTTTTTTCGAGGGACAGCAGCGGTGAAATCCGTGCGCCAATTTTCACCGAAATTTAAATAGATATATGTAGAACGGTTGCTAACATTGACCAAAGTTCCTTCTGCTATAATAAATCCTTCTGTTGGCCCTTGATAATCATCAGCATTATAAATCTTAAAACTTCCCTTCCCCCAAAGGCCAATCTTCTTTTGTCGGGCTTGTTGTTCGGCCTGAAAGAAATCTTCTTGTTTGATATTAAATCCCGCCCTTGATTGTAGGCGGGCCAACCCTTGCTGTAGCAATTGGATGTTTGTCCATTCCTGCTTCTTGACTTTGATGAGGCCATGGATGCGACCAAAAATATCATAATTTTGATCCGTAGGTTGTATGATGACTTCTTGTCCGATGAGTTGATTGGCAAGCCAGTTTCTAGATGGTTCCAATTTTAATTGAGAGGCCTTTTGGGCTTGAGCGTGTGTGGCGGGTCGTTCTACGCCACTTAGAACCAATTGATGACCTGATTTTAAACGTAAAACGGGGAAATCTTCAACGGCTGTTACCTTATCTAAGAATATAGGTGGAGAAATCTGGGCGATAGGTGATGAACTATAGCTAAGACAAAAGAGAAAACACACCATGAGAAAAGGAATGGATCTGAAGTTCATAAGTAGTTCTCCTTTCGACCTTTCTTTGATTTACAAAGGCTTTTAGATAACACACTATAGTTGTTATTCTACGAATGTTAAGTTCAGAAAGAAAATAAATGTCACGCCATCGCCTTTACCCACCGATAGAACCCTATAATCAAGGTATTTTATCCCCCGAAGGTCCCCATAGAGTTTACTGGGAAGAATGCGGGAACCCACATGGAATTCCTGTGGTGTTTTTACATGGTGGACCGGGTGCGGGTTGTAATCCGATGCACCGCCGGTTTTTTGATCCACAAAAATATAGAGTGATTTTATTTGATCAACGTGGCTGTGGTCGTTCTTTACCAACAGGCTGCGTTGAAAATAATACCACCCAAAGCCTCATTGAAGATATGGAAATACTCCGTCATTTATTAGGGGTGGATAAATGGATTGCCTTTGGGGGATCATGGGGCTCTACATTAGCACTTGCGTATGCCCAAGCACATCCAGATGTGGTCTTAGCACTGGTATTGCGTGGTATTTTCTTAGGTAGAAAAGCAGAATTAGATTGGTTCTTTAATGGGGTAAAGCATATTTTCCCTGAACATCAAAATGAATTGATGAATTTCTTGCCAGAGGAAGAGCGCGATGCCGTCCTTCCTAATTATTATACCCGCCTTTGTGATCCTGATCCCACAATTCATGGCCCAGCAGCAGATGTTTGGGCAAAATTCGAAGCAAGATGTGTGACCATAGAGCCAAGTAAAGAAGCCGTGATTGAACAGTCTACACCCGCTGAATCTTTAGCTATTGCACGGATTGAGGCCCACTTCATGATAAATAACTTATTCGTTAAAGAGGCTCAATTATTGGAGAATATGCCAAAAATTTCCCATATTCCCGGCTATATTATACAGGGGCGTTATGACGCCATTTGCCCACCCATCAGTGCATGGGAGTTGCATAAGTCATGGCCAAGTTCAGAATTAACCATGTTGCATGATGCAGGTCATTCCGCATCCGAACCGAGTATCACGCGCCATTTAGTACGCGTTATGGATAGTTTGAAAACAAAGCTGGTTTAGGAAAGGTCTAAAAAGGCCGAAATCAAACGACGGGAAGCGGCAACAGGGGATTGTTTTTTCTGTTTCACTTCTTCTTCTGCTGCTTCTAGTTTTGCTTTTAATTTAGGATGTTGGCGAAGGCGATCTAATAGGCCAGCACTTAATTCTGTCCATAACCAATGGGCGGCTTGAACTTCTCTGCGATGATCAAGTGTTCCGTTTTCTTTCATCCTATGGAAAAAATCAGTGACGTGATTCCATACAAGATCTAATCCGTCTTGGTTAAGGGCGGACACTGTTTCAACAGGAACCTGCCAACCAGCCGTTACCGGACGCAGCATATGTAAGGCGCTTTGATAATCAGATTTAGATCGTTTCGCTGTTCTTAGTAAATCACCATCAGCCTTATTCACCAAGACCATGTCAGCAAGTTCGACTATGCCTTTTTTGATTCCTTGAAGTTCATCTCCACCGGAAGGAAGTAAAAGTAACATAAACATATCGGTCATCTCGGAAACGGCAGTTTCTGATTGCCCAACACCTACAGTTTCTATGAAGATCACATCAAATCCAGCCGCTTCACACACCAGCATGGCTTCACGTGTACGCCGTGCTACGCCCCCTAATGATCGTCCCGCTGGGCTAGGGCGAATGAAGGCTTCTTTCCTGCGTGAAAGAAGTTCCATACGGGTCTTATCCCCTAAAATGGATCCGCCACTAATTCGACTAGAAGGATCAACGGCAAGGACAGCAAGCTTATGGCCCGCATCAATGACATGGTTACCAAAAGATTCAATGAATGTAGATTTACCCACGCCAGGAACACCAGATATGCCGATACGTTTTGCTTTTCCTGTATGGGGAAGCAGTATTTCAAGTAATTGATCAGCCTGATCTCTATGATCGGAACGCGAAGATTCAACAAGTGTGATGGCCTGCGCTAAGGCGCGCCTATTGCCCTCAAGTAGCTTATTTGCAATTTTTAAAACGTCGGTCATGAATTAAAGTATCTTGAACATTGAAGATTAAATCTAATGTGTCTTTTTAGCTTTCTTTTCAGCTTTGGACAACTGAGTACCGAACATCACTTCGCCCATGGCACGTAGTTGAGCTTTTTCTTTGAGGGGTAGTGCATCAAGACTTTCTTGCTTTTGTCGATAAATCATCATTGCACCTTGAACAACTTCTAGGTGGTCCTTGTCATGGCCGGCGATCCGTTCTTCCATGGCTAAAGTTTTTTCAGCTTCTAATATGGCTTGTTGGATAAGAGCTTTAGGGGATTCATCTATATTATCTTTGGAGGGTTTTATTTTCTTATTTGCTTCTGTTGGTTTTTTAAGTGCAGCTTTCTTCTTCGCCCCTGTTTTTTTTGCGGGTTTTTCTTCAGAAAATAGACGGGCTAATTTTTTAAACATAATAATATTTCTTCGTTAAAACAGAAGTTTATGAATGATGATTTGTATCTAACTATGCAACGAACATAGTTTACCCCGATTTGGATGATTTGTGCAGTGAAATCCTTCAACGAGTAAATCTTGCATTTGGCTTATAAATATAATACTAATCTAATATATGGTATTGGGGTAGAGGAGATAAAAATGGCGATCAATGTTAGAATTATTGACTCCCTTTCAGAAGCGCACTTAATGGCAGTCAGTCAGGGTAAGAAGGATATTGCTAAATTACTATTGAAAGCAATAGAGATAGAGCAAGATAAATATGGCGCAGCCGCCAAGTCCAAAAACCGTCGTAGCCCATCAACGAATATGTTAGCCGTTGCTAAACAAAGGCAAGCCGCTGTTATTCGACAATTTGATAATTCGCAGAAATAACCCGAATTAATGATTAGCAGACTGCTTGATTCTTAATCTTTCCCGATAGGCTATGTATAAACCGCTGGCAATCACAATTGCACTACCGGCCCAAGTATATTGATCTGGTACTTCTCCAAATATAATAAATCCAAAGACAGCGCCGATAAGCAATTCAAAATATTGTAATGGGGCCAGTAACCCTGCTTCCATGTAATCTGTTGCTGTGATGATAAGGCCGTGGCCAGTCGCAGCACAGGCCCCAACTGTAGCCATCAATAACCACCCTTTTAAATCTGGTTGAACCCATGAAAAGCCAACCACAATAGTAAGGCTAACGGTGCCAAGGAACCCCATATAAAATAAACTAACCAAGGGAGGGTTTTGACCAGATGTTTTTCTGGTGACTGTGATATAGACGCCAAAAAGTGCACCTGCCCCAAGAGCATAAAGCGCGGGCCACTGAAACAAGCCGGATCCGGGTTTTATAATGATAATGGCCCCAACGAACCCAATGAGGACTGCGAACCAACGATGCCAGCCAACTTGCTCTTTTAAGATGATGACACTTAATCCTGTTACGACTAACGGCGCAACAAAAGCTAAGGAAAGCGCATCTGCTAAAGGTACAGTTTTAAGGGATGTAAAGAAAGAGAATGTAGCTATTATGATTAAATATGCTCTAAATGTTTGTATTTTCAAACCTTTTGGTTTCAATCCAGCTTTGCCAAATCGGTGAAGAACAATAGGAAGCAGGAAGAGAAAATGGAAAAAATATCTGCCCCAAGTTATCTGAACACTTGTATATCCTTCAGTGGTAAGAACTTTTGCAATCCCATCACCTAACGGAATAACGGTATATGCAGCAAGACCTAGCAATAGACCTATCAGCATATTTTTTGAACTGCTGTTCAAGAGTATTTCAGATTGGCTCATTTCGTTTTCCAATAATTAAAATAGGAAATTAAATTCCTTCGCCACCTTGGCCAATATAGTCCGCTAATTTATGAAGAGGGGGATCAATGATGCCAATAGCATCAAGATGTTTAACGGTATTTAATAAGTAATCACGATTACTGCCGGCACTTCCATGGGCACGGACAATGATTGATATGGTTTCATCTTCACTTAAATCCCCTGCATATTGTGGATGATCACGATCTACGACAAATGTGTAACATTCCACAGTGTCCCCAGTTGATAATATAGGATAAACAAGGGTTGGTTCATAAACGCCCGTTACCATTTCGCGTTCCCAAAGATATGCCATTGCGTCTTGTGCTTGTTCAGCAGAACAACGAATAGCAGACCCCATACATTTCCCGCCTTTATCAAGACCTAGGACCAAACCGGGTTTTTCTGGCGTTCCACGGTAGCGATGAGAATGAACACAGAAAGATCGGCTCCATTCTTTTAACATTACAGATTTTATTTCTAAATGATCAAAGCCCGGATTCCACATCAAAGATCCATACCCAAACACCCATATATCCCTTTCCTTAGGAAGGCTATCCAATAGACGTTGCTTCATGTGCTCTCTTACAGCAGG
>CBFCZA010000193.1:0-5903 GCA_965602285.1 uncultured Curvivirga sp.
GGGTAGGTGAGAGAGTGTAACATTTTTTCTGCGACAATATTAATGTCATTCGCATCGTGAAGGCTTTCTAAAATGGCGACAAATTCATCGCCGCCTAGACGTGCAATGGTATCAGTTGAACGTATTGCTTGTTTAAAACGTTTAGCTACTTCAATCAGTACCAAGTCACCCGCCTCATGACCAAGTGTGTCATTTATTGGTTTAAAGTTATCTAAATCAATAAAAATTATACCTACAGGTTGTTTATTACGCATATAACGCATTTTGGATCGTTTTAAGCGTTCTTCAAACATCGCACGGTTTGGTAGGCCGGTTAGGACATCGTGATAAGCGATATAATTAAGATGTTCCTCTTGCTTTTTTCGATCTGAAATATCTCTGATAATACCTGTGAATACCTGACGTCCATTTTGTTCTATGACACGAGCCACAGAAAGTTCGATTGGAAATGTTTCGCCGGATTTTCGTTGCCCTACGAATTCCCGTGTCCTATCAAACAAAGTAGATTCACCAGTTAGCAGATAATTGACCATATATTCATGATGTTGAGATTTGTAGGGTTCAGGCATGAAAATTGTGATGAAATGCCCTACAGCATTTTGACGGCTAAAGCCAAACATGCGTTCTGCGCCACCATTTATATCTTGAATAACCCCCAACTCATTAATGGTAATGATTGCTTCATTGACAGATTGTAGAATACTACGAATTCTTTCTTCACGAAGACGTGCCGATTGTGAGGCCGCAAGGAATTCAGTAATATCCTGACATTCAATCATAAAAATATCATCGTGGGTTGATGGCATTCGACTAACAACCATTTTTATATCAATAGTGGTCCCTGATAGTTTCATCATTTTAAGGGGAACACCTTCTGCTTCATCAGCAAAAGCGTCTAATCCTAACATGATGATGTCACTAAATTCTTCTGCAACAAAATCAGTGATAGGGCGGGATATAACATTGCTTGAATTTTCAAATCCAAATGTCTTGAAACCTTGGGCGTTTACATAGGATATTATATCGTTTTGGCATATAAAAATCGGATTTTGGATGCGATCAAGAATTTCAATAGCGCCCTTCTCCAGAATACTATCGATATCTAGAGAATCTTTACCCTTTGACATCACCATTAGAACTTTCCCACCTCAGGATATTTGATTTGATATATCTAAATTATAAGCAACATACCCAATCATGAGTCTTAAGTTGAAAATATCTTTAAAATTTTATATTATTTTTATATAATATTTTTTGACTTACTTAAACAAGAGAAATTTGAGGTAATGTATGACTAATTTCATCGTTATTGATGAAGAGTTACAAGTTTTTACTTCTGCTGAATTATATCGGCGTGGGGCTGAGTTGTATAATGAGGCAAAAATAAATAAAAAATCAGTTGGTCTATTGGGAATTAATTTTTCTGATACGGTGAAGATTAGATCCATGTTGGGTGGATATGCTTCTATGGCAGCACAAAAGGAAATGGTCGGCCGTGTCTTGTCAATATTGCCCGATAAACATCTGGTTGGTAAGGGAACCGATGGTCTCATTATTTTAATACCAAATTTCTCAAAAGAACAAACATTAGAGCTAGCTGAGGCTGCTGCCACTTCATTGAATAGTCCTTATGAGTATGAAGGTTATAGGTTTGATATTGCGCCGACAATTACTGTGAATGAATATCCCGGAGAAATGGGATATATTGATGTGAATGAAGTTTCTCGAATTTGGGGCGCATTCATTGATATGGCTGAGATGAGTGATGCACAGATTAATATTTTGAACAGCGAAGATTTGTTCCTTATTAATGAAAAGCAACGTATAGATTATAAATTATTTAAAGCTATAGAGAATGAAGAACTCTATCTTGTGTATCAGCCACGTGTGGATATGCGTACGAATAGGATTATAGGCTGTGAAGCGTTGTTACGTTGGGAAAACCCTGACCTAGGTAACGTAAGTCCGAGTGTTTTCATTCCACGAGCAGAAGCTTCAGGCATGATACATTCCATTACTCCGTGGGTTATTCAGAAGGCTGCTATGGATACTGTGGAGTTCAGAAAGAAATTTGGAAAAACTTTTACAACAAGTGTGAATTTATCCCCTGCAAATATTCATTCCCCAAATTTGGTGAGCTCTATTGGAAAGGCGCTCTCTAAATCTGAGGTAAAGCCTGAATATCTTGCTTTTGAGATTACGGAATCTCTACTGCTTGAAAATAAAACCATAGTGACATCGCAACTTAATTCGATCCGTAAATCTGGTGCACAGACGGCTTTGGATGATTTTGGTACCGGCTTCTCTTCTTTGTCTTTATTAACGCGAATACCATTAGATGTTTTAAAAATTGATCAATCGTTTGTACAGCGATTGGACAACCCTGATTGTGAATTGGATATTAAAGTAATCAAGGCAATTAAGGATCTTGGTGAAGCATGTGGTTTACAAATTATCGCTGAAGGTATGGAGACGAGATCCCAAGTTGATGTTTTGTTAAATCAAGTAGATGTGCAATATGGACAAGGGTATTTCTTTGGTTACCCGTTGAGGTTTCAAGAGTTTCTAGATTCCAATGAACTATGAAATTCATGGAATTTATCGTACCTGAAATTAAACCTATTTGGCTTAATATTAAGTTTTAAGACTATATATTTAAACGTAGATTCTGATCATTATGGTGCAGTGCAAATTTTTTCTGTTTTCGGGGCTTTTCTTTATGTCTGAAAAGTGACATTCTAGACCAAATTTAAAACAATCTTTACTAATATAAACATTAAATGTATTTCCTGCGTCAAAAAATGGTTATTCATATAATCAAATTGCACTGCAGCGATATTGTTAAAAAAAAGAGGTAATTTATGTCCAGTCGCGTCCAAAAAGGCGGTTTGCAGATTGCTGCGCCACTTTATGATTTAGTTGTTAACGAAGCCATTCCTGGAACAGGGATTAATGGTGATGATTTTTGGGCAAAGTTTGAATCTGCCCTAAATATTTTGGCACCAAAGAATAAAGCATTGCTTGCTAAGCGTGATGATATTCAAGTTAAATTGGATGAATGGTATCGTTCGCATAAGAGCGAAAAAATTGATATGCCAGTTTATAAAACATTTTTATCAGAAATTGGCTATTTGGTTCCTGAAGGTGATGCTTTTTCTATCACCACTTCTGATGCGGACGAAGAAATCGCATCTATCGCAGGCCCTCAATTAGTTGTTCCAGTAATGAATGCACGTTTTGCATTGAATGCAGCGAATGCCCGTTGGGGTAGCCTTTATGATGCACTTTATGGAACTGACGTCATTGCTGATTCTGGCGATACTGCAAAAGGTTCTTCTTATAACGCAGTACGTGGTGATGCGGTAATCGCTTATGCTGCTGCGACTTTGGATAAGGCGGCACCGCTTGCTTCTAGTAATCATGTAGATGTAACTGCTTATAGTCTTAAAGATGCGAATGGTACATTATCATTGGTTGCAACTTTAAAAGACGGAACTGAAACTACATTGTCTACCCCAGAGAAATGTGTGGGTTATACAGGTTCTGTTGAGGCACCTACTTCTATTCTTCTTAAAAATAACAATCTTCATTTGGAAGTTCAAATCGATCGTGAGCATCCCGTAGGTAAAGCGTCTTCTGCTGGCGTTAAAGATGTTGTTATGGAATCTGCCATGAGTGCGATCATGGATTGTGAAGATTCTATTGCGGCTGTTGATGCAGAAGATAAAGCGGTTGTTTATCGTAACTGGCTTGGCTTGATGAAAGGTGACCTTGAAGAAAGCTTTGACAAGGGCGGTAAAACCATTACCCGTAAACTTGCAGAAGATCGTAGTTTCACCGGTGTTGATGGATCAGATATCTCTCTGCATGGCCGTAGCTTGTTGCTTGTTCGTAACGTTGGCCACTTGATGACGAATAGTGCGATCTTGGATAAAGACGGCAATGAAGTCCCTGAAGGTATTTTAGACGCATTTGTAACAACACTTTGTGCAATCCATAACTTCAACGGAACAGCACGGTTGAACAATAGCCGCAAAGGCAACATCTACATTGTGAAACCAAAAATGCACGGTCCAGAAGAAGTGGCCTTTGCTAATGAAATCTTCTGTGCTGTTGAAGATGCGCTTGGTTTAGAACGTAACTGCATGAAAATTGGTGTAATGGACGAAGAACGCCGCACAACAGTGAACTTAAAAGAATGTATCCGTGCGGTCAAAGATCGTGTCGTATTCATTAATACAGGTTTCCTTGATCGTACAGGTGATGAAATCCACACAAGCATGGAAGCTGGTCCTTTCTTACCTAAGTTGGATATTAAAGGTGAAGCTTGGATTGCCGCTTATGAAAACTGGAATGTGGACATTGGCCTTGAAGTTGGTTTCACTGGTAAAGCACAAATCGGTAAAGGTATGTGGGCAGAACCAGACAATATGAAAGCGATGATGGAGGCTAAAATTGGCCAGCCTAAATCCGGTGCAAACTGTGCTTGGGTGCCAAGCCCTACAGCTGCAACACTTCATGCTATTCATTATCATGAAGTTGACGTATTTGCGCGCCAAGCTGAGTTGAAATCACGTGACCGTGCCAAGGTTGAAGATATTTTGACCGTGCCATTGTTGAATGGTCGTAACCTTTCCGAAGAAGAAGTTATTCGTGAATTGGAAAATAATGCACAAGGTATGCTTGGTTATGTTGTACGTTGGGTTGAACAAGGCGTTGGTTGTTCTAAAGTTCTAGACATCAACAATGTTGGTTTGATGGAAGATCGTGCGACATTGCGTATTTCTTCACAACATATGGCAAACTGGTTACGTCATGGTATTTGCACAGAAGAGCGAGTGTTAGATGTCTTAAAACGCATGGCTAAAGTTGTTGATGAGCAAAATGCTGGTGATCCACTTTATCACAATATGGCACCAAATTATGATGATAGCGTTGCTTTCCAAGCAGCATGTGATTTGACCTTTAAAGGTGCTGAACAACCAAGTGGGTATACAGAGCCTGTATTGCACGCACGTCGCATCGAGGCAAAAGCTAAATTAGGTCAGTAATATTTGATCTCATAGTAATTAAAGAAAGCCCGGTTATATTACCGGGCTTTTTTTATGTCTAGATTTTGAGTTATTGAACGAAGCGAGAGCAGATCACATCCACATCTTTCCCATAGCCACCGCCAAAAAGGCAGGCATGTACTAACAAGGGATATAGGTGATAAATGGGAATTCGTGTTTTATAGAATTCTTTATCTAAAGGATAATGTTCATGATATCTTGGGAAGAATTCTTCTCCAAAAGTATGAAACAAGGTTGTATAGGCCAGCTCTACTTCACGATGCCCATAATAGATAGCAGGATCTATGAAGGCAGCAACTTTATCATTCCCATATAATACATTTCCAGACCATACATCTCCATGCAGTAAGCTAGGTTGTTTTGGTTCTGAAATGAACTCATCTAACTTGTCACAAAGAGCCTCTAATTTTTGGAAAGTAGAAAGCGTCAGGTGATCTTTATCTAGGGCTAACTTCCCCATATAGATTAGGCGGTGGTCTCGAAAAAAATCCACCCAACGATCTGTCCATGGATTTACTTGGGGGAGGGATCCAATCAATGTGTCTTGGTCTAATCCAAATTTAGACGTGGTATTTTCATGAAGGCTGAATAAAAGATCTGCGGCACTTTCATCTGTTTGTTTATTTTGGGATGTTGTGTTCTCGACCCAATCAATAACAAGAAGGTCTGAATTTGCTAGTATAACCTTTGGAACGGGTAGGCAGGAGTTTTTAAAAAGATAATCAAGCATAAATCCTTCAATATCAAGGGTATCGCCATGGTTTGCGGTTTTGGCAACTGCTTGAAATTCACCTTCAAATTCTAACTTCCATACCTCACCCACGCTGCCAC
>CBFCZA010000194.1:0-5894 GCA_965602285.1 uncultured Curvivirga sp.
AGGATCTAAAGAAACTAACCTCAAAAGAATTAGCGGTCCTTAGCGAAACCCTGCTCGGCGAAGGAGCGGAGTTAACAGTGGAGGGGATTGTGGATGCAACGGCAGAAGAATATGGAGGTGCTGTTGACAAAGAGAAGCACTAATCGCATCTATCTACATCTTGATTAAAAAGACTGAGTTTAATTAAAACGCAGGCTATCTCCCCAAAACTAGGGGGGGGGTAGCCTGACCTTGTTTTTTTACCCACAATACAACTCTTGCTGCAACATTACCCTGTGCAGCTGCTTTCCTTGCCCAATAAACTGTTTTTAAATCTTCTTTTTTATTATAAAAATTAACCAAGGCCATTTGCGAAAACACTTGCCCCTGTTTTGCAGCTTTTGTTTTCCAATACAGCCATAGTTTTTTATCTTTTACCCGCCCTCCTCGCTTGCCAAAGCAATTTCCAAAATTATTTTCGGCTTGTAAATAACCTGCGTGAGCTGATTTCTCATACCAGTCGCATGCGATTTCACGATTCTTGGGATACACTTTCCCTTCCGCATGGTAGATTCCAATGGAGTTCATAGCTTTTATATTTCCCGCCGCGGCAAGCGTTTCCATGATCTGTCGTGCCTTGGCATAATCACCAGCCTCATGGGCAGCATAACCATCCTCGACGGTCCATTCTACTGGGCTAGATTTTGGTTCCGTAGATTGGGCAGTAACAGGCGAATGCCCCCAGACAAGTCCCACAAGCAATAAGAAAATGAATCGCATAAAAAAGTCCTTCCTGCTTTTATAATGAAAGGATTTGAGGCCTTTTTCAATCCATGATGAAATTTTGATAAAAATAACCTTGAAAGAGCGTTAGAGTTGGGTTTCAACATCGCATCCGTCATTCCCGCCTCTGCGATTCCTGCAATCTTGGCCTCAGGTCAAATGGCAGGATTTGTTTCCCAAGAAGATTCAGGTCGATGGGGGCAGTAAAAAGGGAAGTAGGGACTTTTATAATATAAATAAAAAAGGCCTGCTAAATTAGGAAAATAAAGTATAAGTTGCACCATTTTTTCGAAATAAAATTATTCCAACACATAACTTGAAAACAAAATTAATAACTTGTAGTCTACTATAAAATTACTTTGGGCTTGAATCTAAAACGACCATTAGCCTTTACTAGAAAGATATTTTATATGTCAGATTCCAGCTCGATAGATTTAAGTAGCTTATTGAAAAAAAATAACAATACCTTACTCCTCGGCGTAGGGTTATTAATTTTAGCAATTTCTATCGTCGTCTCTATTGTAGCGTCGGAAGTTCAAAAGTTTCCAAGTGCTGTCGTGGATAATTTCCCGTTTGCGGAATGGATCAATCAAGGTGAAGCATGGCTTAAAACCAATTACCGTTGGTTAACAAGGGCCATATCGCGCGGTGTCGGATCTGGACTTGATGCCGTAGAGATGTTTTTGGTTCTTCTTCCATGGCCTGTCGCGGTGGTTACCATCGCCCTTGTCGCCCTAGGCACTGGGGGATTAAGACTTGCCTTATTCTGCATTGGAGCCGTCCTTTTCTGGGGCGCGGTGGGCATGTGGGATTCTGCCATGGAAACAATGAGCCTAATGGCTGTATCCGTAGCCATTGCCGTAACTTTAGGTGTTTTGCTAGGAATTGCGTCTTCTTTGAGTGATCGTTTTGAAGCCATTTTGCGCCCCGTCTTGGATACGATGCAGACCTTACCAAGTTTTGTATATTTGATCCCAGCGGTTTCATTCTTTGGTATTGGTGGTCCACCTGCCATTCTCGCCACAGTGATTTACGCCTTACCCCCCGCAGTTAGGATGACGAACCTTGGCATAAGACAAGTGCCAGAAAATACCATCGAAGCCGCGCAATCCTATGGTGTTACGCCGCTGCAGATGCTTTTGAAAGTTAAACTTCCTTTGGCATTACCGTCCATCATGATGGGGATCAACCAAACTGTGATGATGGCCTTAGGCATGGTTGTTATTGCAACCTTCATTGGCGCATCAGGCCTTGGCTATGAAGTATGGCAAGCATTAAGACAATTAAAAATCGGATGGAGCCTTGAAGGCGGACTTTGTATTGTTTTCATGGCGATTATTTTTGATCGCATCAGTTATGCCATGAGTAATAAAACGACCCAACGTTCTTCCCAACGAGACGTATTCCGTCTTCTACCAACAAGTTTTCAAGAAATGGGCTGGGCTAAATTAGTTGAAGCAGGGTTAGATAGGATCTACGACATTTGTGACTTCATTAGCCAAAAAGTTGCTCAATTCATCGCTACTATTGTTGGCTTCATCGTGGGTATCGTTTCAAAAGACACTGCAGATACTCTTAAGTTATCAATAATCAACCGTCCGTTCTTGATCCTAAGCACCATCATTATCGTTGGTGTTTATATGTTCGACAGCTATGTGAGCAGCTATGGAAGCTTTCCTAAAGCCTTACATTTCTCAATTAGGGAACCTGCTGATGCGGCGTTAGGTTGGCTAAAGGTTAACCCTGTATTCCTAGGCATTACAACTTGGATCCGCGGGTTTGTGTTCGCGTGGATGTTAGATCCGCTAGCTGATTTCCTTGTCGCACTTCCATGGTGGTATTCAATGGTAATGTTTACAGGGCTCGTTTATTATTGGGCGGGACCACGCCTAAGCATTATTACTTTGCTTGCGTTGGTTTTCATTGGTGCAACGGGTTTATGGTCTATCGCCATGTTCACTCTCGCATCCATTATCGTAGCGACAATTTTATGCATCGTTATCGGCATACCCATTGGCATTATGATGGCCGTTAATGATACATTTGAATCCATCATGAAACCTATTTTAGACGCCATGCAAACCTTGCCTGCATTTGTGTATCTTGTGCCAGTTCTTATGTTCTTTGGCGGCAATGTGGTTTCTGCAGTGATTGCAACACTTGTCTATGCGATACCGCCACTCATTCGCCTTACAAACCTTGGCATTCGTGAAGTTTCAAGTGATATAAATGAAGCAGCAACCTCCTATGGTGCGACCTTCATGCAAATCTTGCTTATGGTAAAAATGCCCCTTGCCCTTCCATCTATCATGATGGGTATCAATCAAGCTGTTATGATGGCACTTGCGATGACAATCATTACCCCATTAATCGGCGGTGGAGGACTAGGCCAAGAAGTATTTAATGCACTTGGTTCTGTGAATACAGGAGAAGGCCTAGAAGCTGGCCTAAGCATCGTATTTATCGCAATCATTCTAGATAGACTTACCCAAGAATGGAGCAAAAAACGTAGAGAAGCGTTAGGTATTTAACATTTTTATATTGAATAATACTTAAACCCCTATAGCATGCTTCGTATAGAAATAAAATTACCATTTATATAGGGTATTGGTAATATAAAAACTTAAATGATAACTTTAACTTAATCAATTGGGAGGCGAATGGTGAAACTATTCAAATTATTTAAAACAAGCATGGTGACAGCATCTATTATTGTTGCCGCGATGGCCGTATCAGGTAGCGCAAATGCTGCTAAAGGTCTTTTGAAAATGCATGAAGGTGATTGGACTGGGAACCTAGTTACTTGTAAAATCTTGCAGATCATCCTTGAAGATGAAATGGATTATAAAGTTAAACGTACATTCCTTCCTGCCGGTCCTGTTGTTTACGAGGCAATTGTCGGTGGTGAACTTGATATTGCGTGTGAAGGCTGGCCTTCTTACAATCCATCAAAAGAAGTTTACATGAAAGAATATGGCGGCGACGGTCAAGTTGCTAAACTTGGTGATGCTGGTATCGTTGGTGCAAGTGGTTGGTTCGTACCACGTTATGTTATCGAAGGCGATGCAGCACGCGGCATTAAAGCTGTGGCACCAGACCTAAAAAGCTGGAAAGATCTAAACAAATATAAAGATGTTTTTGCAACACCAGAAACAGCACCTAAAGGTCGTGTTGTAGAATGTCCTGTTGCAGCATGGGAATGCGATTCTGCAAACCGTGTATCTGGCCTTGGTCTAGATTATGAAGCAGTGATCCTTGGTTCAGACACAGCACAATGGGCTGAATTAGAAGGCGCCTATTCACGTGGAGAGCCTATCCTAATGTATGCATGGGAGCCACATTGGATTCATGCAAAATACGACTTAGTTTCTATTGAACTTCCTGCATATAGTGCTGATGCATGGCCTGCTACAACATGGCCTGAAGACGTTACTTATAACTATGGTTCTGTAGATTTAGAAAAAGATCACCCAGATGTTTATCATTTGGTTGTGAACCAAAACCTAACCAACTTACAACAATCAGGTATGATTTTAGAAGTTGATGTGAACGGTGTTGACCTTGACGTTGCTGTTCGTAAATGGATGAAAGAAAATGAGAGCGTATGGCGTGCTTGGATGCCTAAATAACTCTTATAAATCTAAATAACAAAAAGGCCCTCGATTAATTTCGAGGGCCTTTTTTAATAAGCTTAACTAATAATTATTGAATGGCTTTAGCCAATCGCAAGCAAAATAGCTTTCCGATCAATAGATCCGACGAAGCTATTATCTTCCCCGAGTACAGCAACAGGAAGTTCCGATTGCGTGGTCTTAGATATAATATCTTCAACCAACATATTTTGGGAAATAACTTCCCCATTTGAAAGATGTGCACCGACCAGTTCACCTTGCCCTGCAGCCGAGGCAATGTCATGTGTGATGACGCCTGCTAATGTACCATCCGCCTTTGTAACGAAAGCAACTGGTTGTTCCTTACTTAATTTCGCAAAACAAGCAGCAACAGTTTCTTCATCAGAAACCACCGGCAATTTATCTGTCATAACAGATTTAGCTGTAAGAACTTTCTGACGCGGTACATCTTCAGAGAAACGTCGTACATATTCATTCACAGGATTAGCAACAATGTCTTCAGGTGTTCCCACCTGTACAAATTCGCCATCCTTCATAATAGCAATATGATCACCCATTTTAATGGCTTCTGCGAAATCATGGGTGATAAAGATCATGGTTTTATGCACAACAGATTGCAGACGAAGAAGCTCATCTTGCATCTCGCTACGGATCAATGGATCAAGTGCACTAAACGGTTCGTCAAATAGCATAATTTCAGGGTCTACCGCCAATGCGCGAGCCAAACCAACACGTTGCTGCATACCACCAGATAATTCACGCGGGTAATGATCACCCCACCCTTCAAGGCCAACAAGATCTAGAATCGTATTGGCTTTTTCCATCCGTTCAACTTTGGAAAGCCCCTGAACTTCTAGACCAAAAGCAACATTATCAATAACTTTGCGATGGGGCAGTAGGCCGAAATGTTGGAAGACCATGCTCATTTTATGGCGTCTAAGCTGGGTAAGCTTACGTTTCCCCATGGATGCAACATCTTCACCATCAATGAACATTTGCCCCGCAGTAGGTTCTACCAATCGCGACATACATCTAATTAAGGTCGACTTACCACTACCCGACAAACCCATAACAACAAATGTTTCGCCCTTTTGAACTTCAAAGGAAACATCTTTAACCCCGACAACATGGTCGGTTTCTTATTGAATATCTGCTCTGGATTTGGATCGATCAATTTCTTCTAAGGTACGCTTTGGATTATTACCAAAGATTTTCCAAATACCCTAACAGATGATTTTTTCATTGCTCATAAGATGTCTCTTAGCCTGTTCTATATATTTTTTATGATATTTAATTAGAATTATACGAAATAAAAGATGTCGGAATAAATGTATTATGAACACATATTGCAAGACTATACAATTTATAGATCGCTTTTTTCTTCCCTTTTTTAGTTGACGATAGAATGGGTTCTTGTGATTGTGACATTCTACTTCTGTACAATCATATTTCTAGGAAACATAATGAGCGATCTTGATCTATCCTACACTCCTGCCCTTG
>CBFCZA010000195.1:0-5870 GCA_965602285.1 uncultured Curvivirga sp.
CTTTAGAAAAAGGTTAAGCATTTTCTTGGTTAATGCAACGCTAACTGGGGCGCTTAATACAATTTCTTCAGCAATCTTTCTTGCTGTGTCCATTAATTTATCGTCAGGAACGACCTTGCTAACAAGTCCGAATTCTAATGCCTCTTTTGCATCAATTATCCGTCCTGTAAGCATTAATTCAGCAGCTTTACTAATTCCAACAATTCTAGGTAAGATCCATGGACAAGCAATTTCGGGAATGACTCCTCTTCGGTTAAACACTATTCCAATACGGGCACTTTCAGAAGCAATCCTGATATCAAAAGGTAAAATCATGGTAACACCTATCCCAACTGCAGGACCATTAATAGCAACGATAACAGGTTTATTTAGATTAGGAAGTTCACAGAACCCACCAAAGCCCCCTTCTCCAAAATCAGATTCATAGCCCTCCCCATCAGCGGCCGCACTAAGATCCCAACCAGCAGAAAAAAACTTTTCACCGCCGCCTGTTAGAATGGCAACACGTAAAGATGGATCATCCCTGAAATCGGCAAAAACCTTGCTCATTTCCTGACTGGTCTTTTCATCAATAGCATTTGCTTTTGGACGATTTAGGGTGATTTCTAGGATCTCACCTTTGCGGACAACTTCAACCACTTCAGACATAATAACTTCCTCTTTATTTTTCGCTCATGCTAATTAAGGCATCTGCAGCAAATGCACCATCACCTTTTGCACAAACCATTAATGGGTTTACATCAAGTTCTTGTATTCTATCAGAATGATCTTCTACAAATTTTGCGATGGACATAATAGCCTTTACCACTGCGTCTATATCTGCCTCTGGTTTACCTCTAAATCCTTTTAAAAGTTTAGAGACTTTAAGACCATCAATTGCTTCTCTAACCTTGGTTTCAGATGTCGGTAGAAGTAAGTTGGTGCTATCATTTAATAACTCAACCAAAATACCCCCAGCACCAATGACTAATGTGGGGCCGAACTGATCATCCCGAGAAACACCGATGATCATTTCTACTAAGAAATCTGGTACCATTTTTTCAACAAGAAAACGGTCAGAAATATTTTCCATTGATTCAACAGCATTTTGGACATCATCACCAGATTTCAAATTAAGTTTAACGGCGCCCATTTCAGTTTTATGGGCCAGCTTGGATCCAACAGCTTTGATAACGACGGGATATCCAAGTGCCTCAGCTGCAGAAACCCCTTCTGTTGCAGAACTAACCAAAGCTGAATCAGGTGTTTTTATACCATAATGACGTAAAAGTTGTTTTGACTTCCATTCATCAAGCATTAAGGCTTCATTTTTTAAGGGTTCAGATTCTGCTAAAGGAGGAGAAAGTTTCTTTTCCTGTGCCGCCCCAATTTTATAAGCTGCATCCAATGCAGATAGACACGTATCCAAACCAATCATTGGTGCTACGCCATTATTTAAACATGTTTCAATAGCATGTTGAGGTAAGCATTCCGCCATGGATGCAAGTAGTATCCCTTTATAACCGGTTTCCTTTGTCGCAGCGATCAAACCATTCATCGCATGATCCCAATCAGTTGGGTCAGCCCCGTCATAATTAGGCCAATCACAAAGCAACATGGATGCATCGTACCCCGCAGACAACATTGCCGTAAATGTTTCTTTCTTCCCTTCTAAATCACCCCAAATATAGGTGTGGTAATCTAGTGGATTAGAAATACTGACGTAATCTCCCAAAGTGGCCTCGACAAGATCAGCGTGAGTTTGTTCCATTTTTGGAAAATTAAGATCATGTGCCTCGATTAAATCAGCCATCATTCCAGCTTCCCCACCAGAACAACTCATAGATGCTACATTGTTGCCCTTTAACGGACCAATGATAGATAAAAGTTTTAGGGTCTCTAATAGATCATTAACTGTATTTACCCGTGCTATACCTAAACGTTCAAATAAGGCATCAAATAAACTATCCGCTCCTGCCAAAGAACTAGTATGACTCATGGCAATTTCAGCAGCAGCAGAGGAACGTCCAGTCTTCATGGCAACAATAGGGATTTTCTTTTCATGGGCAATACGGGCAACCCGATCAAATTCAACGACATCATTTATGGCTTCAATATGAAGGCCAATAGCCGTGACGCGATCATCGTCTAATATAGTATCCATGACCTCTGCGATAGATACAGCTGCCTGATTTCCAAGTGTAAACATATATGCCGTTGGTACACCACGTTTTTGCATGGTCATATTAATGGCAATATTCCCACTTTGCGTGATAATTGCGACCCCCTTTTGGACAGGTTTACATCCATGTTGGTCAGGCCATAATGCAACCTTATTCATTGCATTAATGATACCATAGCAATTGGGGCCAATAATGGGCATATCACCGGCCGCTTCAACCAAACGTTCTTGACGTTCCTCACCTTCAACGCCGACTTCGCTGAAGCCTGATGCATAAAGGGCAGCACCGCCACATCCTATATCATTTAATTCTTTGACAACTTGAACAGCGACTTCTGCATTTACTGCCACGTAAGCCGCATCAGGAACACCGGGAAGGTCAGCCACAGAACGATAGCATGGCAAGCCTTCTAATTCGTCACGTTTAGGGTGAATAGCCCAAATCTGACCTTCAAAACCTATGCGTTGGCATTCGCGAATAGCATAACCTGCCCCACGACTACCAAAAACAACAATAGTTTTTGGTTGGAGCATCCGAGTAAAACGTTCTTTATTTATCATAAGTTTAGATCGCTTTATTAATCTTATTGTTCCAGTGGACGCAATGCGGCACGGGAAATGATATGGCGTTGAATTTCACTTGTGCCGTCCCAAATACGTTCAACACGGTGATCGCGCCAAATGCGCTCTAATGGAAGTTCATTCATAAGCCCCATACCACCTAAGATTTGAATTGCTTCATCTGAAACAAAGCCTAACATTTCAGTGGCTTTTAACTTTGCCATGGCTGCATCACTATCTGTCATCGTGCCTTCGCCTAATTTCCAGGCAGCCCAATATGTTATAAGTTCAGCACATTTATATTCAGTCATCATGTCAGCAAGTTTAAAACTAACACCTTGGTTTTTGCCAATAGTTTGACCAAATTGCTTACGTGTCGCAGCCCATTCAGTTGCGATTTCAATGGCACGTTCTGCACGTCCCAAACACATCGCAGCAACTTGTAAACGCGTACCTGATAGCCATTCATTAGCGACAGCGAAACCTTTATGAACTTCGCCAAGAACATTAGTTTCATGAACACGGCAATTATCAAAATTTAATATGCAGTTATGATAACCACGATGCGATACAGATTCATATCCTGGTGCGACCTCAAAACCTTCAGTTCCCATTTCAACAAGGAAAGCCGTAATCAGTTTCTTTTTGCCACGCGTTGTATCTTCTTCACCAGAAGCACCAAAAAGAATCACAAAATCAGATACATCCGCATGAGATATAAAATGTTTTGTTCCATTAATGACCCAATGATCACCATCTTGAACAGCAGTTGCCTTCATGGATCGCACATCGGATCCTGCATCGGGTTCCGTCATGGCCAAGCAATCAACTTTTTCACCGCGAATAGCAGGAAGAAGAAAACGTTCACGTTGGTCATCATTACAGGCCATTAATATACCTGAAGGTCGTGCGACTGCATATTGAAGAGCCATGCTTGTGCGGCTTAACTCTTGTTCTAGGATCGTAACGGATAATGGATCAAGACCACCGCCCCCAAGTTCTTCGGGCATGTTAGCCGCATAAAACCCATGTTCAATAGAGCGTTTTTTAATTTGTTCTAAAAGTTCTGGGCGAACTTGGCCTGATTTTTCAACTTCGTCCTCATATGGCATTAGTTCAGATTCTACAAAGGCGCGTGCGCTTTCACGGATCATTTGGTGTTCTTCTGTGAGACCGAAATCCATCGTTCTAACTCCTAAATAAATTTGAAAAGATGTGGGTTAAATTAAAGCCCACTCATCCTTTGTTTTTAATTTGCATTTGGCGGCCCATTTCTTTTGGTGTGTCCATATCTTTATGAACAGCCCAAATAGCCTGTAACGCTTCGTAAACATCTTCACGGATGGGACATGCGCCTGAAGCATTCATATCTACATGCAATAACATTTGTTCAGCCGTTGCCAGTTTGTCACCCGTTTCTGCGTGATACATTGTGTGGAAAAGATGAACACGTTTCTCATCTAACCCTAAGATTTGGGTGTCATAACGCAGTGCATCACCTGTACTGCATTCTTGGTAATAATTGATATGTGTTTCTACTGTATAGAAACTAAGCCCGCTATCACGATAAGCCTCATCATCACCAATATATCGGAACAAGGCATCCGTAGCCCATCCCATGGCAGTTAAGTATGCTGCTTCAGTCATATGACTGTTATAATCTACCCATTCTGGAAGACATTGATTGCTAAATAATTGCAAAGGTGCACTGACATCACAGCCTTTGGACCATTTTTGGAATTCTTGTGAAGCTTTAATACGACGTGCTTCGTTTGTATGAACAAGTTCGCCTGCACCTTCTTTGAAATTACGAAGGGCATTCATAATTGCAATCAGGCAATCATCGCGCATTTGTTCTAATTCTTTTATGGTAGTGTTCTCTGTGAATTCCGCAGTTCCCTCAACCATTGCATCGACAAGGCCTTCAGTAAATTCTGGGCCTTTTAATTTTGTCCATGGAAGCTCTAAGGCTGGTCCAAACTGATGCATGAAATGACGCATACCAGCATCACCACCCGCAAGCGTGAAAGTTTTGTTCACCCCCATAAAGGCCCAACGCAAACCGGGACCATATATGATTGCATCATCCATTTCTTTAGGCGTGGCAATGCCATCATTAATCATATGAAGATTTTCACGCCATAGGGCTTCTTGAAGGCGATCAGATAGAAAACCTTCAATTTCATTTCGTACTTTTAGGCTATACATACTTATGGATTTATAAAATACCATCGCACGTGTGATGTTTTCTTCAGATGTTTTTTCTCCACCTAAAATTTCACATAAAGGTAAAAGATACACAGGGTTAAATGGATGCCCCACCAAAATACGTTCTGGGTTCTTTGCATTCTTTTGAAAGTCTGTTGGAAGCAACCCTGATGTAGATGAAGCAATAATCACGTCCGGACGAGCTGCGGCATCTAACTGCGTGTGAATTTCAGTTTTTAATTCAAGGCGTTCAGGCGCATTTTCCTGAATAAAATCTGCTTTTGCAGCCATATCTTCAAGACTAGAGGCAAAAGTTAGATTATCAAGGCTTGCACCGGGAAATAACCCAACTTTTTGCAAGGCAGGCCATGCATTTTTAACAGATGCACGCAAACGTTCCTCTGCATCGGGGGCCACATCCCAAGCAATAACGTTTAAACCATGTGCCAATGCACGTGCGGCCCAACCGGCCCCAATAACGCCAACACCAATAATACCAAATGTTTTAATTTCAGACATGCGTCGTCCCTTGCCTATTAACAGACGTAATTTAAAAAAAATGTCGAGTACCTTATAAGCACTCGACTAATATTCACTTAACCTCGTTTGGTTAAACCCCATTTTTCACGAGTTGCTTGTGGTGACGCTATAGAACCACCCATATTTTCAATAATATTACGTGCGCGCTCTACCAAAGAGCCATTGGTAGCAAGAACACCTTTGTCTAACCAAATGTTGTCTTCAAGACCAACGCGGATATTACCACCAAGGATCGCTGCTTGCGCTACGAAAGGCATTTGATTGCGACCAATTGCAAATGCGGACCAATTAGCACCCGCTGGAATTTGTTGAACCATAGCCATCAATGTCATTGGATCTGCTGGTGCACCATATGGAATACCACAACAAAGTTGGAATAAAGGTTGATCACCAAGAAGTC
>CBFCZA010000196.1:0-5837 GCA_965602285.1 uncultured Curvivirga sp.
TGACTTTGTCATACAGATCATAAAGAGCTATCTGCTCTTTCATAATACGTTCAATTTCTTCACGTTCGATAACTAAATACCCACGTCGTTGAAGGTCTAAAATAAAAGAGTCGGCAACAAGAGATCCAGCACCAGATCCATGACCTGCAAAATCCATGATTGCAACAGTGCTTTGTTGCTTGTTTAATTCAAAGACACCACTTCTGAAAGAATTTAGTGTCACCGGCGTAACAACAGCTTCTTCAATACTCTCATATCGAAATTTAGGTGCCTTTGGTATTGGAGGAGCCTCGGGAGGGACCTGAACACAACCTAGACCAAACGCAACAGCAATAGTAAAGATGGACAAGCCACCCATTGTCTTAAAAAATGGCATTTTCCTCATGTTACGTCCCCTAACGTAAGTTTAAATAAATAGCTAACTACATAGTAACAACCTAACAAATTAAAATACAAGTAATAAATCATTTTTTACTTATGTTGGCCTTACTTATATAAAGGCATTATTTATTTTTTATACTGATTAAGTAGAAGCCCCCTTGGGAAACTTGATTATAAATTGGGTTCCTTCACCTAATTTACTTTTGCAATCAATCGAGCCTTTTAGATTATTCACGATTAAATTAAAGATAATGTGCATGCCTAAACCGCTACCGCCACTCCCTCTTTTGGTCGTGAAGAATGGTTCAAATACCTTACTAAGAGTTTCCTCATTCATCCCTTTTCCCGTGTCTGAATGAAGTAAAGTTATTTCATCGTCCTTTTGTGTGATATCAATTCTGATTTCCCCTTTATCCTCACCGTCAAACCCATGAACAAGCGAGTTCATTACTAAATTAGTGACAATTTGAGAGATATTCCCGGGATCGCAAGTTACAGATATATTTGGATCACAAGAGATACTGACCTCTTGCTGATGCTTTTTAAGATTTGGATTTAGGCTTAATAAAACTTCGTCCAAATAAGCAGAAAGACCAAAAGTTCTAACTTCCTCACTGGATTGATCTACGGCCACCTTTTTGAAACTACTGATAAGATTTGCAGCTCTCTCTAGATTTGAAAGGATAATTTTTGATGACTGACTTGCGTCCTCAAAATATTTTTCCAAATCCGTTTTCTTCATTTTTTGATTTTCATAATTCTCAAAGATTTGAGAGGTAGATCGTGTAAGATGGGAAGCAGCCGTCACAGACACACCAACGGGTGTATTAATTTCATGTGCAACCCCAGCAACCAGACCTCCTAATGATGCCATTTTTTCAGCAGCAACAAGTTGATCTTGTGTTTGTAATAATTCTGCTTCCGTTTTTTTACGTGCTGTAATATCTGTCATCATCGTGACAAGCCCGCCCTCTTTTGCAGTAGCACGTCTAACCTCACATATCCGCCCCTCAGGCGAGGTAAATTCATAGGTTTGATCTAAATCTTTTGCATGAAATTTGAGGCGGTCCTGAACAAGTTTTTCAACAGGCCCTTCTCCTAGGTCCCCTCTTTCGGCAAGAAATGTAATGAATGTCTCTATTGGTTCACCGTATGCAAACGCCTCTTTAGGCGCGCAATACCATTCCGCCATTTTTCTATTCGCAAACAAAACTTTCAAATCCTTATCATAAAACGTCATACCACCAGGTATGTGTTCGATACAATCCCTCATGATTTGATCTTTAACTTTCAATTCATTTTCAAGCGCTTGCCTCTCGCTAATATCACGAATAATACCTGTGAATATTTTTTCGTCACCGATTTCAGAAACACCTATCGAAAGTTCTATTGGGAAGATCTCTCCATCTTTTCGCATTCCTTGTGTCGAGCGCCCTACGCCAATGATATTTCCAACATTAGTTTTCAGATAATTCGATATATAGTTATCATGATTTTCTTTGTCCGGATCCGGCATCAAAATATTAATGTTTTTTCCTACAACGTCTAAAGCTTTCCACCCAAATGTTTTTTCTGCTGCTGGATTAAATGTCTTAACAGTCCCAACACTATCAATAGTGATGATAGCATCAACAGCTGAATTCACGATCTCGGCTGTTCGTTCTTCGCTTACGCGATATTTATCTTCGGCATTTTTGCGCTCTTTAACCTCGTCTTGCAATTCCTTAGTACGATCCAAAACTCGTTGTTCTAAAGACGCATTCAATTGCTTTACTTCCTGCTCCGCATTATGCCTTTCTGTAATATCAAGAACGGTTCCGTTCATGATAATTGCCTCTCCCGCCTCATCAAGGTCTAGTTCACCAACTTCCAGAACCACCCTAATCTGACCATCTGGGCGCAATACACGATGAACAATTTTATATTCGGACTTTGTTTCTAAAGCCAACCCTACCGCATTGACAACGATATCTCTATCCTCAGGATGTACCGCTTCTAAGAAGGCTTCATATGTAGAAGCAAATGCATGGGGTTCATATCCAAAAATTCTATAGATTTCATCCGACCAAAATAAAGAACCAGTCCTTATATCCCATTGCCAGTTCCCTAGATGAGCAATCCGTTGGGCTCTATTAAGACTCTGTTGGCTTTTTCTTATTTCTAAATCAGCCTCTTCAACACTGTCTGCAACATTATCAAATGCCCTTGAGATTAAAGAAAATTCATCTGAACCTCCTAAATTTACCCGTACTTTACGATCACCAGCAGCATAGACCTTTGCGGCATTTAAAATCCCCTTAACCCTGTTCGTAATGATAAAATGTATTGCCACCCAACAAAGAAGAAGGACGCCTGCTACAAAAGTAGCTGTTTTTGTAGTCGCATCTATAACAGAAGCATGTAAACTTGCTAAATTTTCTTTAAGATCGAACTCAATAAGGACAGCACCAATAATTGAAGGTCGAAATTCGCCCTTTTTTCGCCCCAAAACGATAGGGTATATTGCCATAAGCGTTAAATCTTCATCAGACAAGAAAACCTTTCCTCGCATTTGCTCTCTTATTTTATTAAAAATATATGCATCAACTGGGCGTTCTATGGCATTTGTGCTTTTACCCACTGTTCCTAGGTCACCAGAGGCAATAATCACATTCTTTTCATTTATTAAATATACACGTTTTGCCGATGGTAAAAAATTAACCTTAGCAATATCTTGCTTAACCTTGACCAAATCGCCATCCAGTAAACTTGTATTCAAGTCACCTTGCAAGGCATTGGCGATATTTGTCATCATCTCGCGTGCAAATTTTATTTCACGATTTTTCAAATCATTTGAAAGAGAGAAATATTGAAAAAGAATAATCGCTATTGATATGAACAATCCTAATAACGGCATAGAAAACTTTAGTTTTAGCATCAAGAATCTCCCCTATTTATTTTATAAACTCACCAGAGAAAACCCCATACAAAGGGACTGGACCATCTAGTAAACCGTGCCTTAATAAAACTTCCTCTAATTTCGCTGCACCTTCATTCATGCTGATAGGCGTACCTTTTGTAAGGAGTTCTAAGTTGGTGCCTGCATCCGGTAATATTAAACCTGCGAAAGATTCTGCGGCTTCTTCTTGACTTAGCCCTAAACGGCGACCGATAATATTAGTGGCATTAATTTCATTTTCATTTAAGTAGTCTAAAGCCTTAAACCACCCTTTTGTGAAAGACTGTAATTTCTCTTTATTTTCTTCTGCGTAATCTGATCGAACCACCATGACATCAACTATTTCATTGGGCATTTCACGGCTGTTAAAAACTTCGAAAGACCCTTCACGTAGTAACCTGGATCGGTATGGTTCAAAAGTAACCACCGCATCTACTGTGCCGTCTAGATAAGCCTGTTCGGATTCATCAACAGTTAGATGAACAAGGTTCACGCTTTCAAAAGGGACATTGTGAATTTCAAGTGCACGGGCAAGGACATACGCGCCAAGAGCACTACTTTCCACGCCAACTTTTAGCCCCTTCAATTCAGTTACTTTTTTAATATCGGAGCGTGCCATAATCACATCACCACCATCGGAAATGTCAGTAACTAAGAAAATTTTTATATATAGTCCATCTTGAATCAAAAGAAGGGCTTCATCTAAAGTTAAAGCCACAACATCCACAGCGCCATTTCTAAAGGCACGTATGCTTTCAGAGGCCGATTGGAATTGGCTTAACTTGATATTGCTATCTTTATAATGGCCAAGTTCTTCGGCTAAATAGGCCGGTTCATATCCTGGCCATACGTTTGTTCCTACCCGCATTGCAGCGGTATCTTCTTCCGAACACCCGATCAAAGCGGTCGCTAAAATGAAAATAATTATACTTTTTTTAAATGCTGAAAATAACATATTTCTCTCCTTTAAATGAATTCCCCCTTTGCATCTAAGTCATGTATTAATTTTCAAAACCTAGTTTGTCGCTGAACCGGTCGCGAATGCTGATAATCGTATCCATATTCTCAAGAAGTAAATCGACAAGTTCCGGGTCAAACTGCTTACCGCGCTCTTCATGGAACATCTCCATAATTTTTTCTAACGGCCATGCAGGTTTGTAACAACGATCACTTCCCAATGCATCAAACACATCAGCAACGGCTGTTATCCGTCCATAAATGTGAATTTCATTACCTTTTTTCTTGTTTGGATAACCTTCACCATCCCAACGTTCATGATGTTCTACGGCAATCACTGCTCCGGCCTTAAGTACTCGTTTTTTGGACTTACCAAGCATATCTGCACCCAATTGAGCATGTGTCTTCATAATTTCACGCTCTTCATCCGTATGAATCCCCGGCTTATTTAAAATCGCATCAGGGATACCAATTTTTCCGAGATCATGAAGAGGAGAAGCCATTTTGATTACTTCAGCTTCTTCAAGGGACATACCAGATTTCAATGCTAAAACTTTTGAAATTTCAGCAACACGCTTCACATGGTTTCCGGTTTCTTTAGAGCGCGTTTCTACGGCTTCCCCCAAAAGATAGACAATCTCCCTTTTGGTTTCTTCCAAATCCTCATGTAAGACGATATTATCATGTGCAACAGATACGTTTTGAATGAACAAATCTAATAGATGGCGATCGCTACTATTGATCTCTTCAAAACTATTCAAATATAAAAAATTATCCGCGCCTTTCAGGTTTTTAAAATGCCCCACGAAGCGGTTCTCATTATAGACATTTCTTCTTTCTGTTGCTGCGGTTTTAAAGTCCGCCAAGACATCAGCATCCAAATGATCTTGAACATTATTTCCAACAAGGCTGGAATATTCACCTGTTCCTGCAGAAATCGGAATTATTTCACCTTCACCACAAGCAGCAAGCCCATGACAGAAAACAGCGTCTTTCTCTAATTTCAATAGGCCCGTTAACTGCTCCAGCACACCTTGGGTAAATCCATTCAGATTTCTTAACTGAAACACATCTTTTGAAGAATCTATAATTCGTTCTAAACCATTTCTATTGCGTTCAATAGAAATAAGGTCACGATACGAACGCATAGAAGCATACATAACAGTGAATAATTTATCTGCTGTTAGTTCTGTTTTTGATTTATAATCGTTAATATCATAATTGATTATAACTTCGCGTTCAGGGGCCTGCCCCGGCTGCCCCGTCCTAAGGATAATACGCACCAATTGGTTCTCAAGAACTTCACGAACATATTGCGCAACTTCAAGCCCTGCGTGGTCATGCTCCATTACCACATCTAACAAAACAATCGCAGAATCTGGGTTTTCTCTTAAAACTTCAATGGCTTCCTTTCCAGAATAGGCACTTAAAAATTCAACCGGACGATTAGCAAAAGTAAATTCTCTTAATGCTAATTTCGTTACATCATGTATAGAAGGCTCATCATCTACGATAACTATTTTCCACGGTTCCGAAGTTTTTTTAGCCTTCCCTTGTAAGC
>CBFCZA010000197.1:0-5828 GCA_965602285.1 uncultured Curvivirga sp.
CCGCCATCTTCATAATCAAGACGGTGAGATTTAAATAGGGTTGCCTCACCAGTTTCAAGGATTTGATCATAAAGTTGGACGGCAACGGATTTTTGACCTCCTTTATGATATTCATTCGGGCCATAAACATTGAAGAATTTTAAACCCGCCCATTGGCGTGGCGCATAACCAGCTGCAGCCATTTGAACTGCGCGTTGGTCTGAAACCTTTTTCGACCAACCATAAGGGTTTAGTGGCTGTAATTTATCAATCGCCTCTATAGATGCGTTATCATCAAAGCCTAGTTTGCCATCACCATATGTGGCTGCAGAGGAGGCGTAGATGAAGCGTTTTTCATTTTGTGAACACCAATCCCATAGGTCTTGGGTGAATTGAACATTGTTACGCCAAATGAAATCTACATCTGTTTCGGTGGTAGAGGAGCATGCGCCCAAATGGAAAATGCAATCCACACTGGCACCTCGATCTTCTAACCATGACAAAAGTTTATCGGGATCTACGATATCAGCCACATTATGCTTTGCGATATTTTTCCATTTATCACCGTTACGTAAACGATCGCAAATAACGATTGGCCCTAAGCCTTTATCGGAAAGTTCCCCGACTAAATAAGAGCCAATGAAGCCTGCGCCACCTGTTACAATAATCATAGAATATGATCCTTAAATTTATGCCATATATATTTTGTTGATATGGTTCGTTATAAGCTGGGCGCTTTGTCATTGCAACGCTGCCTCTTTCTGCCTATATCTAATGTGATTTTTAGGTCTGCCAAGGTCCACGAGCAAAAAAAGATCTTGGCTTTTAAATTCAGGAGAAAACCAATGCAAACTAAAGGTAAACTTTTTGATGATGTGGCTAAGGTCGCCAATAGTGCGGCTGGTGTTTTCTCTGGCTTTAAAGGAGAAATCGAATCTTTAGTGAAGGATCGTATTGAACGTATGATGGTTGATATGGATCTAGTCACCCGCGAAGAATTCGATGCCGTTCAAAAAATGGCAGCTAATGCGCGTGGCGAACAAGAAGTATTATCTTCACGTTTAGAAGCATTAGAAGCTGAAATTGCTGCTATGAAGGCTCCTGCTTCTGCCAAGTAGTATATATTTTTAACGATTCGATTTTTTCATCTATAGAAGAGAATCGTTTATATATTTGTTTTTAAATGAAAAATTTAACTTTTTTACCCGCATTTGGTTTTCCATCTGCGGTTTTTTTGTTTTTATGGGGTGGATTAGCCTAAATTCAATGCTTTATGGGGTGCTTGTTTCTATAGTGATATAAAAAACCACGAATGTAGGTAATCTGCGGCCTGCAAACGCTTATCCACAAGCCCTAGTGGGTACACCCCATTTTTATCCACAAGATTTTGCGTTGGTGGACTAGAACTCTCTTGAGTCAATGAGGGTTTTATGGCAATCTACACCTAGTCAAAAAATAAGACTAACCCACTATATCTCGGGGGTAGCAATACCTAGAGTGTTAAATTGGATTGTTGGTCAACACAGGCAGAACCGGTTTTACATTAACCTGTTTTAAGGGAAGAAAAGATGTCTTTAGCAGAAATCGAATTTTCAATTCCTACTTCAACACCTCTTGATATTGTTGAAGCGATGTTTGTTGCCAACGAATGGCCTTTTGAACGCACTGTTGATGAAGAAATATTTGTGGAAACCACTGGTGGGTGGTGTGACTATGAAATGTTTTTTGCTTGGCGTGAAGATTTACAATCCTTATATTTTGCCTGCAAATTTGATATGAAAATCCCAGAAGCCAAGCGCAAAGGTGTGAATGACCTATTGGCGATGATGAATCAGAAAATCTGGATGGGGCATTTCAACTTAGCGGCAGAAGACGGCTCTCCTATGTATCGCAACACCATTCCAGTGCGCGGATTATCTCAAGTGTCTGTTGAAATCCTAGAAGATATTATGGATGTAGCCTTGGTCGAATGCGAACGTTTTTACCCTGCTTTTCAATTTATGATTTGGGGAAATCATTCACCCGAAGAAGCGATTGCAGCAGCATTACTTGATTGTGTAGGAGAGGCCTAGCTTCTTTCTAGCTCAGTAAACTAAGCTTTATACCAGTCTTTTACCATTAGGAACGGTTTGATCTGGTCTGTTCAAGACGATTGCGCCATTCTCATCTTCGTAACCAAGCACTAAACATTCTGACATGAATTTTCCAATTTGTTTAGCAGGGAAATTTATAACGGCGGAAACTTGTAACCCTAATAGGATTTCTGGACTGTAATGATCTGTGATTTGCGCAGATGTTTTGCGTTCACCAATCTCTGGTCCAAAATCGATCCACATTTTAATAGCTGGCTTTCTGGCCTCTGGATAAGGCTCTGCCTTAATAATTGTTCCTACACGAATATCTACCTGTAAAAATGCTTCAAAATTGATTAATGTCAATGCTCGTCCTTAGAATGATTATATATAGCTATAATTGATTATGTATGATTGGTATTTTTGAATCATTTAAGACGTAAGGAAAGATTATTTTTAAAATAATGAATTTTATTCAAGTGGGGATGTTCGTGGCATCCTTTGTTTTTCTAGGCGAGACATTTACGAGGTCCGCAAATGCCAAAGATTTTACAATTAAATTTGCAGTACAAAACTCAGAACCAAAATATTTGATTAAAGATAATTTGGTTAGTGGACTTTGTGGTGACATCTATAGTCATATTCAAAATGGGCTTAAATTGTTAAATGTAAATACGATTATTTCAAATCAAGCCACCCCGATAAAACGTGTTCTTCTTGATTTGAAACTCGGTCATCAACATTTATTTTGTGGTGCAGGTCGAAACAAAGGCAGAGAAAAACTTTATACCTATTCTGTCAAACCTCTATATGGTGTTTCTAACGTTATCGTTGTTCATCGCGATGATCCGATGAAGCCAATGTCTTTTCAGGATTTGATCGACCATAAAATTGAGGTGGCTACTTTCTTTGGGACCGTATCATCAGAATATTTGAAAGCCCAAATTGATACTTTGGCGAATGATAGTTTTATAGGGTTAGAGCATCCATTACGCTTAATAGCAGACAAAAAAAGGTTTCGTGCATTTTTTTATCATGACCTTGGGTTAAAGTATTTTATTAGACATAATGAATTACCATTAAGGGTCGCTCCCACAAAGTTTAGAACCTACAATCATTGGATGTTATACAGTAAGGACCTTCCTAGGAAATATGTTGATGCAGTCGAAAAGATATTAAGTGATTTAAGACGCAAAGAAATACTTGAAAAAATCACAAGAACCTATTTAATAGCAAGCGAATAATTATTACAAATTATGAAAATAATTCTGGGGAATTAATTATTTGTGACTTGATTGGCATAATGAATGGATCAAAAATAATGATTAACAAGCGACAGCTAATTTGTTTTAGCACCAGCTTACTCGTGTGTTTCTCTATGGTGGGGGCGATGAAGGATGCATCTGCGGCAGAGGATATTCTACATTTTTCTGTTCAAAATTCTGAACCAAAATATATTGTGAATGAAGATACTGTTACTGGGTTGTGTGGCGATATTTATAGCGCTTTAATTGAACAATTAGCAGAAAGTAATATTAAGATTGTCGTTTCTGGGGAGAGTGCTCCTATAAAGAGAATTTTGAAAAATTTAAAAAGTGGATCTTCAGACGTATTTTGCGGTGCGCAACGTAATGAACTGCGGGAGCAAGATTACTATTATTCCATTCGCCCTGTGTATGATATTTCAAACGTAGTGGTTATGCATAAAGATGATATCTTTGAGCCTAAATCCTTTGATGATATTCGGAAGGCGAAAATTGAGGTTAGCTCTTATTATGGAACTGCCTCTGCTGATTTTTTAAAGTTGCAATCAGGCATTTTAGTCGATGATAGTTATAATGAATTAATGCCTGCGTTAAGGGCTGTTGCTACAAAAAAGCATGTCCGAATGTTTTTTTATCATGATCTAAGCCTTCTTTATTTAGTGAAGAAAAGTAAGCTTCCTTTGCGTGTCGTTCCAACGAAATTTAAAACTACCCAACATTGGATGATGTATAGCCGGACGACTGACCCTGATTTGATTGAGCAAATTGATACGGGCTTGCTGAATTTGGAAGTGTCAGGGCGATTGGCTGCAATACGTTCCAAATATATTCATGTGGATTAAAAAAAGATAAAAAAAGGCCAGTCTTAAAAAAGACTGGCCAGTTAAAACCTCAATAGGGAGGAGGTATAATTTCGGTTGAAGCTTTCGCTTCTATAGTCGAATTATGCAGCTTTTTTCTTAGCAGCAGGTGCTGGTTTTTTTACTACAGATTTCAATTCGTCTAATTGTGTGTTCATACGTGTATTTAAAATGTCAAAAGCTTCTGTTTGAGAGCTTGCAACGAGTTCAGCAATTTCACGCATGGAAGAAACAGCTTTTTCAATTGTTTCTTTTGTAAGGTCAGCTTGTTGCGCGATCTTATCTTGCGGTTCGCCAGCAGCAGCCATTTCGTTAAGAACTGATTTGCCTTCTTCTATCACTTTATTAAGAGTTTCAGATTGCTTTGCGAATAATGCTTGAACACCTTCAACAGCAGCTTTGTTTGCTGCGGCAACTGCTTCGAAATTCTTTTGTTGTGCTGCAAAGATATCTTCAATTTTGAAGTTTGGAAGATCAAAAGCTTTTACATCAAAGTTTTCAAACATTTTGGTCATGTCTTTTACAGAGAAGAAAGAGTTTTCAGTGTTCATGAACGGGTTCATTTTTGGATCAAAAAATGGGTTGTTTTTGAAATCCATAAATGGGTTTGTGCTGAATGGGTTTGTGTTAGTCATATTGTCTCTCCTAAATATGCCGTTCTGTAGGTCAGAAATTTAACGGCATTTATAAAGCTAAATTTTTTGCTGCGGTGCAACATGAATATAGGTATAGGAGAATTAGTGTGTCGCGTCAATAGTTTTTGTTGCGCTGCAGCAAATTAATATTAGATAAATCGTTAATCTATTGATATTAAGTCGATAAATCTATTATTATTGCGGTGCAATATAAAATAAATATAGGCTTATCCCGCTAATTCTTTCGAACGATTTGTCGCCGCGGCAATTGCTTTTGTCATTAGAGGCTGTAATCCATCGTCAGCCATAAGGACATTTAAAGCTTCGAGGGTGGTGCCCCCAGGGCTGGTGACATTCTTACGCAATTGTGAAGGCTCTTCATGACTATTTAGGGCGAGTTGCCCACTTCCCGCTACGGTGACAAGGGCTAGCCTTGCTGCTAATTCTTTAGGTAACCCAGCATTTATCCCTGCATTTGTCATTGTTTCGATCATGAGGAACACATAGGCAGGCCCCCCGCCTGATAGTGCTGTTACAGGGTCTATTAAAGCTTCATCTTGAACCGAGAAAGCTTCGCCAACTGCCTTTAACAGATTCAAACCTATATCTAATTGTATGTCTGATGTATTGGAATTTGGGCAACAAACAGTGATCCCTTGGCCTATGGCAGCAGGGGTGTTTGGCATTGCGCGAATAATTGACGCTGCCTCTCCTAATTTGCTTTGGAAATATGAAATTGTTTTCCCTGCTGCAATAGAAAGAAATAGCGTTTCAGGTTTAACGAATTTTTTGTAAGCAGTCAGTGCATCATCCATTTGTTGGGGCTTTACTGCTAAAATGACAACTTCAGGGTTGAGGCTATCTGGAACTTCCGAAGCTTCATTGTAATAAGTGATGTCTGAATGATTTTTAAAATCTTCATTTTGATAAGGATCTACAATCACGACACCGCCAGCCACAATACCACTTTCAAGCCAGCCACTTAACATGGCACCACCCATTTTACCGCAGCCCATT
>CBFCZA010000198.1:0-5816 GCA_965602285.1 uncultured Curvivirga sp.
TTATTCGTTTTAGTTTCTTGACCTATAGTTTTAGTCGCCTGAGTAATGAATTGAATTTCACTACAGGCAGATAGTCCCATCATTACGAAAATAGAGATAATCCCTAAGTTACTATGTTTAAAATATGATTTCATAACGAGAGGCCTAACCACTATTAACTTTTGGGCAATTCAATTATAGTTTCTACCAAACCAGTTTCAGGATACCCATCTGCAGGTAATCCATGCTTGATTTGATACAGTTTTAATGCGGCCCGTGTTTTAGATCCAAGAATACCATCGGCTTTACCAGCATCAAAACCAAGGTTATTTAAAGCATCTTGTAACGCAATCATTTGATCACGATGCAAGGGTTTATCATTTGCGGGCTTATTAATACTTAAGCCTGACTTCCCTTTAAGTCGATCAGCTAAATGTCCTACAGCAATAGCATATAGAATAGATCTGTTCCAAACCATGATTTTTCTAAAGTTATTATAAACTAGAAAAGCAGGGCCTTTGTGTCCCGCTGGCAAAACGACCGAAGCTAACATCCCTTCCACATTGGGAAGGTTATTTCCATTAACTTTACGTATGCCAATAGCTTGCCATTCTTTAAGGGTTTTCTTAACTTTAAGATCTGCTATTTCCCAATCAAAGTTTTCTGGTAATTTAACTTCTCTTCCCCAAGTTTCGTCACCCTTCCAACCAATGGTTGATAGGTAGTTTGAGGATGAATACATAACATCTGGTAAACTGCCCCATAAATCTTTACGTCCATCAGAATCACCATCAAATGCATATCCAGTGAATGTGGATGGCATAAATTGTGTTTGCCCCATAGCACCAGCCCAAGAACCAAGCATCTTATCAAAACTTATATGGCCTTGATTAAGAATTTTGAGAGCTAACATAAGTTCCTTTGTGAAAAAATCACGGCGCCTTGTATCATGCGCCAATGTAGCTAAGGCTCCTACAACTGGAAACCCACCAGTATAATCACCGAAATTAGATTCTAGACCCCAGAATGCGACTAGAAATCTAGGTTGGACACCAAATTTACGTTCTACTTCTTTTAAAAGTTTAGCGTGTTTTTTTAATAACATTTGCCCACGTGCAATGCGATCATTCGATATTGCACTATTCATATACCCCCAAAAAGTTCTAGAGAACTCTGGCTGGCGTTGATCGTAATATAAAACCTTATCAATAGGTTTCCATTCTTTAAAGGCGTTATCTAATACGTCTTTATCTATGCCTTCTTTATATGCTTTCGCTTTAAATTGGGATAACCATTCCGATGCGGGCATTTCCATCACTAAAGAAGACGCATGTGCGGTTAAATTTAGCGTAGACAGTGAACCAATCATTCCTATGGAAAGAATTGTAGATAAAACAAACTTATTTTTCTTAAGCATAAGGCACCTTGAATAATAGGGATTTCTCAATTTAATCGCTAACGTGATTCGGAACTTTGAGACAAGTATACAACTGATCCTTAATTTTAACTTGAATAAAAATATGAACAACATTGATACTTGCTTGCATAGATATAGAACTCATTTCATACTATTAAATAATTCGTTTACTCATATCTTAGTATGGAAAAGAACATTTCCATTTAAGAAAGAAATTCTAGGTAAGGCAAAGAATGGCTACTTTTTTAAGACCCGATGGTAAAATCGTTAATGTTGAAGATGATTCTGATCAACGCTTCTCTCTTGTCATTGATGGAATTGGTGATGTGTTACGGGGAAATAAAAACTCTCTTGTCTGGTTAGCACAAAAACCATCACAATTATCTGGTAAAAATATCGCCGACCTTTTAGCTCCACAATCAAAAATGCTAGCGACGGAAATCATTGTTAATGCATTTACGGGCTTTGATTTTCCGGAACAACCTGTCTTTCTATATGGTGCAGCAAGGGTTCCTAAAGGTTATATGATGTCGGGTGAGGCTATTCTTGATTCTAACATGGATGAGGCACAAGAATATCGTTTACTTTTTAAATATGATGCAAATTTAACCTCCTCTTCAGGGGGCATGAATTCAGCAAAAGGTTTTGCTGATAGCGTTAGCGATATCGTTCGCCATAGTGACCAAGATCTCGACATGACTTTTGTATCTGTAGGGGATGTAGATAACCTTGGTGAAGATTTAAATTTAACAGACCAAGAAATTCAAGATTTTACAGATCAACTTGAAGAACTTTTAAGATCTGAAACAATTGAAGAGTCCGCATTGGGTCAGGTGTCTCCGGGTAAATATGGTCTATTGCATGAGGCTGATACCGATTTAAGTAATATGCAAAATGACTTACAGGATATGGCAAAGAAGCTGGACCCTGAAGGTAAAGCTCTTAATATTGAAACTAAGACAATGAACTTAGATTCATCTGCTCTTGCCGATGAAGAATTAGCTGACGCACTTTCACATGCAGTAGATAGTTTTGTTGAATCTGGTTTAGATGACCTTATTTATGATGACTTAACATCAGCCCACGCATCTTTTATCGACCTTAAATCTGATCGAATTCAATTGTTACGTGATGCATTGGAGCATGATCAGTTAACAGTCGTATATCAACCTGTTGTCAATGTACATGAATGGCATACGGACCATCTTTGGTCAGAGTATCGCGTGGATTATCAAGATGATGGCTTGGGCGTAGATGAAATTATTAAATTCACCCGTGATGATTATGAATTAAGGTCGCGGGTTGATGAACAACAATGTAAGTTTATAGAATCTGATGATTGGTATAAAGGTTGCCCTATTGCCTTAACCCTACATATTCGCTCTCTTTTGGAACCAAATATTATAACGCGGCTGATGAAGTTCTCCCTAACGGGAGGGCCTAAAAGTATTATTTTGAGAATCACTGGTTTTAAACCCGAAGATATTTCTCGTCTCTCTGCTCTATTAAGTTTGAAAAATGCGGGATTTGCAATAGCTCTCCATGGCGAAGAGCTCGGTGCGATAAGTCTGAAACTATTAGAATCACTTCCTGCAGATTACATCATATTAGATGATGGGTTCACTGAAAACGAAGAAAGATTGAAGGATTCAATGCCAATGCTTGAAGCGATGGAGCGTCGGTGTCATGGGTTTGGAATCAAACTTGTTTTTGATGGAATTCTTTCAGAAAACACCGCTTTAGCCTTATCAAAGCTAGAGTATGCGGTGGCTACGGGGCATTATTTTGGAGACCATATAGAGAATATTGAAGAGCTCCGTTACCCTCTTAAAAAGTAGTTTTCATTTTTTTTCATTTTTTATCATTTTACCACTTGCTCTTAAGGCAAATCTTTATATTATGCGCGCCATAGTCAAACGATGAAACAACAATGAAATTGAATGACTTTTTTGATTTTAATAATCAAAAAAAATGGACAGATGGCAGAGCGGTTGAATGCACTGGTCTTGAAAACCAGCATAGTCGAGAGGCTATCCAGGGTTCGAATCCCTGTCTGTCCGCCATTACCTTTTATAGGTTAGGCTAAAGAAAAACCCTGCTTCGGCGGGGTTTTTTCTTACCCAAATTTAATATTCTTAAAATTAGATAAAAAAACTAGGCCTCACAAGAAAGCCTAGTCAATTTCACTCTTATTTTTTAACTGTTATTGAGAGATTGACATTAAATTCTCTAAGGAAGCAAAATCCTTTGATATTGAGGTATTTACGACAGAGCGCATATTCCCAAATACTTGAGGTGTTTGACGACGACCAAATCTCCGGTCCGCATCAGCCCCGACTGAATCTCTTAAATATTCAAGCATTTCAGCAACGATAACTTTACCGTCATTATTCCCAGCCTTATCTGCCTTGCCAACAAAACCTTCCAATAAGTATCTTGTGAATAGCCCTAGACGTACATCTGTATCCCAAGAGGCAATTTCCTTACCGTCAGCAGCCGTGAACACCGTTCCATTCTTAAGCGACATCACACCATCACTAGAACCTAAATAAAGTGGGGATGCAGATTTGATCAATGTCCCACCAGCTGAAACGCCAGAGAAGCACGCATCAACCGCAAGTGTCACATTAACTCCATCAAGTTTATTCAAATTCCCAACCAAAGTAGAAAGCCCATAACCAGTAAATTCAGGCTTTTGTGGATCTGCATCTTTTGGAAGCATTACACCAGTACCAGCACTTGTCGGTATTCCATGTCCAGAATAAAAAACAAAAACTTCTTTCATATTACGACGTGTAACGCTGTCAAATAACTTACCTTTATGGTTGGTTTCAGTTCCAAAAAATGCCATCAAATCTGATTGATTGGGATTTTCCAAAACAGATACATTCTTTTCAAGAAATCCTCTTGTTTTTGTTAAATACTGTTTAATCGCATCAACATCATTCAATGCATAATCAACGGTTGGGATATCTTTGTTATCATAATCTTTAACCCCAATAATAACCGCATAAGCTTCTTTATTGGCCTTACCCTTAGGGAAGTTAAAGTCAGCTATTCGACCATAACCTACTTCTGTTGTTTTGGCTGTAACTGATGCTGCTTCTACAACAGTAGTTTTTTCATTATTAGAATTCGCAACAGCAACCTTCAATGCATTGTTACGTTGGTCAAACAGGTCTTGCTGAACTAGTACATCACTAGGTAATTTTCCAGCTTTTCGGCGACGTTGGCGATAATCTGCAATGATATCATCGAAAGTGATAACTTCTGAACCTTGAAGCCAGTCATCTAATTCTTCACGATTTACAGTACCTTTTTTAACTTTTGCTAAATCAGGATCTTGTTGGTTTAAATCTTCAAGAACTACAAAGTTGTTTTTGATAGATTTAGCAACTTTACCTTGAATATATTTATTTGTTGAACGATCAATAACAAAATAATTTACACTAGCTTCTTTTTCACCATTCACACTAATACGTTGATATTGATAGGGTGTATAACGTTTATGCTCTATTTGCATAGGAGTATCAGAAAGTTTTTGATTTGCTTCTCTAAGACGATCTTCTGCATTAGATACACCTGCAATACTTACTGTAGAAGTTACAACATTTGCTAATAGAGAGCCCCAGCCTCCTCCATAGCTATTACTATAATTATTCATCGATTGAGATTGCATAGCTTGTTGATAAGCATTATTTGCTTGCTGTAACCCCATTTGTGCTGAATTAACCGCTTGTTGAGCCGTAGAATAATTTGGATTTGGTAGCCAATCCGAATGTGTATAGTATCGTGACTGTGACTTCGTTTTGCCCATATCTTCAGAATTTGATTGTGAGGCTGCTAAATCAATGATGACAACAAATTCAGCTTTTTTAACGGCCTCATCCACTAATACTTTCTCAAGTGATAATTTACGGTTTAAAACTTTATCATCTTTCTTAACGTTAATCGGGAAGCTAACGGCAGTTTGTCCAACGCGGTCAAGGCTAGGAACTTCAATCATTGTAATACTATCACGAAGATATTGTTTAGTATCAATACCTTTTGATTGGGCTGCTTGATAAATTTCCCATGTATCAAGAAGGTCAGGCTTTTTGCCACCTGTCTTCTCCATAACCAATGCATTCAAATAGGTTTTTTCAACCTTATTTGCGACCATACTCACCAAGTCTTTATTAATTCGATATTTTCCAAGGAAAATCTCTAATTCACTTACATTTGCGTTATTAATATCGTCTTCAATAAGTTTGTAATTGGTTGTAAAAAATTTAGATTTAGGAAGGAAATCAGGATAGGCGCGACGGATGCGCGGATCAGAACGTAGTGAGGTTTTAAGGACCTTGAATACAAGCTCCTCATGCTGCGTGGCCTCGTCCAGGGTGATCCCGTTCGTGGCCGACAGGTGCCACCCAGGCGC
>CBFCZA010000199.1:0-5813 GCA_965602285.1 uncultured Curvivirga sp.
GATTTTTGTCAGGATCGTCGTGAAGAAGTTATCACCTATGTTCAAAATGAATATGGGCGTGATCGCGTGGCCCAGATTATTACTTTTGGTAAGTTGCAAGCAAAAGCCGTGGTACGTGATGTTGGTCGTGTTCTTCAAATGCCCTATGGTCAAGTAGATAGAATTTCAAAGTTAATTCCTGCGAATCCTGCAAATCCTGTTTCCTTGCCAGAAGCATTGAGGACAGAGCCAGCATTGCAACAAGAAAGAGATAGCGATCCTGCTGTTGCTAGGTTGCTTGAAATTGGTATTCAACTCGAAGGTTTGTATCGCCACGCATCTACCCATGCTGCGGGTGTTGTTATTGGCGATAGGCCTTTACATGAACTTGTAGCCCTTTATCGTGATCCACGATCAGATATGCCGGTAACCCAGTTTAACATGAAATTTGTTGAACAAGCAGGCTTGGTTAAGTTTGATTTTCTTGGTCTAAAAACACTTACTGTTATTTCAAAGGCATTAAAGCTTGTTGAAAAACGGCCTGAAAAGCCAGGTCTTATTGATATATCTAAGATTTCCTTAGAAGATAAAAAATCCTATGACATGTTATGTCGTGCAGATTCAACTGGTGTGTTCCAGCTCGAGAGTTCGGGGATGCGCAGTGTTCTTAGGGACCTAAAGCCTGATAGGCTTGAAGATCTTATTGCTGTTGTTGCCTTGTATCGCCCCGGTCCTATGGAAAATATCCCGACCTATATTGAACGTAAACATGGCCGCGAAATTCCGATTTATCCCCATGAGAAGTTAGAACCTGTACTCGTAGAAACCTTTGGAATTCCAATTTATCAAGAACAAGTGATGCAGATGGCACAGGTTCTTGCTGGATATACACTTGGCGGTGCTGATTTACTTCGTCGTGCGATGGGAAAGAAAATCCAAGCTGAAATGGATGAGCAGCGGCAAATTTTTGTTGCAGGATCAAAAGAGCATTCAGATGTTGAGCCTGAGCAGGCGAATAAAATATTTGATATGATCAATGCTTTTGCAGGCTACGGGTTTAACAAATCACATGCGGCTGCTTATGCGCTTGTTGCTTATCAAACTGCCTGGTTGAAGGCTAATTACCAAGTTGAGTTTCTTGCCGCTTCCATGACTTTGGATAAAACAAATACGGATAAGTTAGCGATATTTAAGCAAGAATTAGAACAACAAAAAATCACCATCTTACCACCAGATGTGAATATGTCTGATGTAGATTTTTCAGTTGAATATGATGAAGATGGGGTAGGTAGCCTTCGTTACGCTTTGGCAGCGATCAAAAATGTTGGGGAGGCTGCGATGGCAGCCGTTGTTTCTGAACGTGTTAACAATGGTAAATTTAAGGATATCTACGATTTTGTTGAAAGGGTGGATTATAAATCTATCAACAAGAGACTTCTTGAGAACTTAACTAAATCAGGGGCGTTTGATGGTTTGACAAATAACCGTCGTGAAATTTACGATTCTCTAGAAATGCTTTCTCGTCACGGATCATCCACACAAGAAGAAAAAGCCAGTGACCAAGTAAGTCTGTTTGGCGGCGGCGGTGGTGTTGAGGCTGCAAAACCGAAACTTAAAAAAGTACCACAATGGAATACTACTGAAAAATTAGAGAATGAACGTACTGCAATTGGTTTCTACCTCTCTGACCATCCTTTAAATGCTTATAAAGAACTATGTGGAAAGCTTGGCGTTGTGACATGGTCCGATGTTCAAGCAGGACGTGTTCGGATTTCTAAAGGGGTTAGGTTAACGGGGATCGTAGGCGCAAAACGTATCATGACAACATCCAAAGGCACTAAGATGGCCTTCATGTCTGTCTCTGATGCCAGTGGCTCTTATGAGATAACATTGTTTCAAGAAGTATTGAATGCCTCTAGAGAGCTTTTAGAATCAGGTGCGCCATTGCTATTCACTGTAGAGGTGCAAAAAAGAGGTGAGGGGGAAGATGCTGATATTCGCCTTACCGCACAAGGTGTCTCTTCCCTAGAAGATGCTGCTGCAAATGCTGCCCGTGGTATGAAGATATTTATTATGGATGATAGCCCACTGGAGGCCTTAGCCGGTATATTTAAACTGCATGGAAAACCTGGTCGTGGGCGGGTTGAGCTTAATCTTATTTTTCCTGATGGTCGTGAGATAGAGATGGAAGATGGTCGGACTTATCAAATTGATGGAAAGTTCCGACAGGCGGTAAAGTCAGTCAGTGGCGTAACAGATGTTCAAGATTTATAGTTTTTTTCATAATAATACCATGAAACACCTTGCAAACTAATGCGGACAGGCTTATAAGCCACGCCATATCACACACGCGAGGTTGCGGGTGTTCTTTTGCTTATGATTATTCAATTAGTTTGATGGCAGATGAATAACTCGATCCGGTGTCAATTTTTTGATGCATGCTTCGCGGAGGTTTAACCGGTAAAGACAAGGAAAAAACATTATGTCCGCACCTACATTTACAATGCGCCAGCTATTAGAAGCTGGTGTTCACTTTGGTCACAGCACACGTCGCTGGAACCCTAAAATGAAACCATTCCTCTTCGGAGCTCGTAATGGTGTTCATATCATCGATCTAGAACAAACAGTTCCATTGTTGAGCCAAGCTCTTGAAGCTGTTCGCTCTGTTGCTGCTGGTGGTGGTCGCGTACTTTTCGTAGGTACAAAACGCCAAGCGCAAACAATCATGGCTGATGCTGCTGGTCGTTGTGGTCAATATTACGTGAACCATCGTTGGTTGGGCGGAATGATGACTAACTGGAAAACAGTTTCAAATTCTATTAAACGTTTAAAAGATCTTGATGCATTGTTGGCTGACACAAACCTAACAATCACTAAGAAAGAACGTCTTACTAATGAACGCCATCGTGACAAGCTAGAATTGTCTTTGGGTGGTATTAAAGAAATGGGCAACTTGCCTGATATTCTTTTCGTTGTAGATACAAATAAAGAGCAAATTGCTATTCAAGAAGCTAACGTATTGGGTATTCCTGTTGTTGCTATCTTGGATTCAAACTCTTCTCCTGAAGGTATTGATTTCCCAATTCCAGGTAACGATGATGCGATGCGTGCAATTAACTTGTACTCAGACCTAATCGTTGGTTCTGTTCTTGCTGGTTTGCAACAGTCTATGGCTTCTTCTGGTCAAGACGCTGGCGAAGCTGTTGAGCCAACTGCAGAAACACTTCCTGTTGAAGAAGTTGCTGAAGAAGCTGCTGCTTCCTAATCGGAAACATTAGAATGTTGACGAAGGCGGCACTCAAATAGAGGTGTCGCCTTCTGTCATATTTATCTGAAAAAAATTAAAATCAGAGGATTTATAAAATGGCTATTACTGCTGCATTGGTTAAAGAACTGCGCGACAAATCTGGCGCAGGCATGATGGATTGTAAAAAAGCATTGACTGAAAACAACGGCGATGTTGACGCGTCTGTTGATTGGTTGCGTACTAAGGGCTTGTCTACAGCGGCTAAGAAATCTGGTCGTGTTGCGGCTGAAGGTCTTGTTGCTGTTGCTTCTTCCGGTACAAAAGGTGCTGTTGTAGAAATTAACGCTGAAACAGATTTCGTATCTCGTAACGAAACATTCCAAGAGTTTGTTGAAGAAGTTACTAAAATCGCTTTGGATAAAGACGGCGACAAAGATGCTATTCTTGCTGCTGGCTATCCTGGTGCTGATCGTTCTGTTGAAGATCAACTTACAGCGAACATTGCAACAATCGGTGAGCATATGTCTTATCGTCGTTCTGCGGTTCTTTCTGTTTCTAAAGGTATCGTAGCATCTTATGTGCATTCTGCCTTGAAACCAGGACTTGGTAAAATTGGTGTTTTGGTTGCATTGGAATCAGAAGCTGATACAGCCGTTCTTGAAACTCTTGGTAAGCAAATCGCAATGCATGTTGCTGCTGCTAGCCCAGACTTCCTTGGTAAAGATGACGTAGATCCAGAAGTTCTTGATCGTGAACGCCAAGTTCAAATGGATACAGCGCGTGAATCAGGTAAGCCGGAAAATATCATTGAGAAAATGATCGAAGGCCGTATTCGTAAATATTACGATGAAATTTGCCTTGTTGAACAAGCGTTTGTAATGGACACAGATCGTAAAGTTGGCAAAGTTGTTGCTGATGCAGCTAAAGAAGCTGGTACTGCGATCACTTTGACTGCATTTGCTCGCTTCGAGCTTGGTGCTGGCATTGAGAAAAAAGAAGATGATTTTGCTGCTGAAGTAGCTGCAATGGCTGGTTAATCCAACCTTTGCTACTAGTAAACTGCAATAAATCATTGTAAGCATTGCGGTCGCCACCTATAAAGGTGGCGGCCTTTTGTTTGCCAAAATTTAAGAAAATTATTATTCATCATTCGGAGCCTTTGACTATGAGCGATGCTACTGCTGGTCTGAAATATAAACGTGTACTTCTTAAAATTTCAGGAGAAGCCCTTATGGGTAAAAGAGACTTTGGTCTTGACCCTGATATGATCGCCCGCATTGCCCTTGAAGTAAAAGAAGCTCGTGATGAAGGGACTGAAATATGCCTCGTTATTGGTGGCGGTAACATATTCCGCGGTATTTCTGGTGCAGCGCAAGGCATGGAACGGACAACAGCTGATTATATGGGCATGTTAGCGACAGTTATGAATGCACTGGCAATGCAAGGCGCATTAGAAGAAATAGGTGTCTATACCTGTGTGATGTCTGCCATCCCAATGCAAACAGTTTGTGAACCCTATATCCGCAGACGTGCCGTACGCCATATGGAAAAGGGACGTGTTGTTATTTTTGCTGCAGGAACAGGTAATCCATTCTTTACGACGGATACAGCTGCTGCGTTGCGTGCTTCTGAAATGGATTGTGATGCAATGATCAAAGGCACTAAAGTTGATGGTGTGTATGATAGTGACCCTGTGCTTAATCCCGATGCTAAACGCTATGAAAGCTTATCATACCGTCGTGTGTTGACTGATGATTTAAAGGTAATGGATGCCTCTGCAATTACATTAAGTCGTGACAATCAAATTCCAATTCTTGTTTTCTCTATCCATAAACAAGGTGAATTTGCTCGCGTTATGCACGGTGAAGGCACATTTACAATTGTTGAAGGTGATTAATACTTTCAAAATGAAATTATCTATTGAACGTTTGATCCCGAATCCGTTTAAATAGTTTAAATATTTTCGGGCGTTGAATTAGGAGCTAAAAGATGACTGTAGATGTAAAAGATTTATCCCGCCGTATGACAGGCGCTGTAGATGCACTTAAGACTGAATTCTCAGGACTTCGTACTGGACGTGCTTCAGCTACTTTATTAGACCCTATTCAAGTTGAGGCATATGGTGGATTGATGCCATTGAACCAATGTGCTGGCGTTACTGTACCAGAGGCGCGTATGCTTTCTGTAACTGTATGGGATACAACAGTACTTAAAGCTGTTGAAAAGGCTATTCGTGAATCTGATTTGGGCTTAAACCCAATGACTGAAGGCAATGTTCTTCGAATTCCAATCCCTGAGTTAAACCAAGAACGTCGCGCGGAATTAGGTAAGGTTGCTGGTAAATATGCAGAAGCCGCGCGTGTATCGATACGTAATGTACGCCGTGATGGAATGGATGATGCTAAAAAAGCTGAGAAAGCTGGTGATATTAGTGAAGATGACTCTCGTCGTTTTTCAGATCAAATTCAAAAAATCACAGATGATCATGTAAAGCTAATTGATGATTCTTTAGCTCAAAAAGAAATCGAGATTATGCAAGTTTAATAGAATTTGTTTGATGATTTAAAAATGACCGATACAGCACCTT
>CBFCZA010000200.1:0-5784 GCA_965602285.1 uncultured Curvivirga sp.
GCCGATGGGAATTTGCGCTAACACCCCATAAATCACAAACAGCATGGAAGGTGGAATAATCGGCGACATCAAGCCACCAGCAGCAGTTAAAGCCCCTGCAAATGCCCTGTCATATCCTTGCTTTTCCATTTCAGGAACCATGACCTTAGACATAACGGCGATTTGGGCAACAGCAGATCCCATAATGGAAGCCATCATCATATTGGCGATCAAATTTACATAGGCTAAACCGCCACGAAAACCACTTACGAAAACCGAAGCCATATTTACCAGGCGACGCGTTAGGCCCCCTTCGTTCATGAACTCGCCCGCCAACATAAATAAAGGAATAGCGAGCAATCCATAGGATTCTACCCCCCCAAATAATTGCTGGGGCAATGAAGAAAATAAATCTGTATTACCTGTGTTAAAAATGTAGCTGATAGCAGCAACCATCAAAACCAGCGCAATGGGAAGGCCAATGATCAGAAGCCCCAAGAAAATGGCTAATATCATCTTAATCAAGCCCTTCTGTAATGCTATGCGCCACAAGCTTTTGTTTATGAAATAATGTTTCGATTATATTCATCAAGCCATGGATCAAAATTGATAGGGAGAAATAAGGTATGATCAACCAAACCCAAAATTTCTGCACGCCAATTGTATTGGTTGGTTCTTGATAGATGAAATTAAAGGTCTCCTCAGAGAAAATCTCAAAATCGAAACCTGCCCTATATAACTCAATAGGATCATACCAAATCCAAGTAACCCATATAAAGAAAGCACCAAATGCAACAACCACCGCATCGATGAACATATCCATATAGAATTTAACTTTTGGTGGAACCGTATCAATAAGCAGTGTTACCGCTATTCTTTCGCGCTTTCGAATACCAACGGATGTTCCTACAAACACCATCCATATCATACAATAGATAGCGGCTTCATCGATCCAATAAATCGCATTGGACATGGAACGTGTAATAACATTTAAGAGGATAAGCCCCAGAACACCACCCATCAAACATTTGAGTAAAAACACCTCAATATTTAAAAGGTAATGAGACAATCTATTCAGTAACATTTTTAATCCTATAATAAATGGGGAGAAGTTCCCCTCTCCCCATTCAACTTATATACGTATGATAGAGTCTGCTATAATTATCTGAGCAAACCTGAATAGATTATTCTGCTGCTTTACGAAGTGCTTGAAGAGCAGGTGCTTTTTTAGCCCAAACCTTTTCCCAATCTGCAATTGCAGTGTTGAAGAATTCCGGTCCTGCCTTAACAACGTTAACACCAATATTATTCATTTTCTCTAACCATGGACCTTCTTTGGCCACATATGTGTCAATCACGCCATCAAGATGCTTGCCCATTATGTCAGAAATTTGCTTACGTTCGTCTTTTGAAAGGTTTTTCCAAACTTTCGCAGAAACCAAGCCAACCATTGGGAACATCATATGATTAGATTCAATGATTGTTTTTGCATGCTCATAATATTTAAGCTTAATGATCAACTCAACATCCATGTCAATTGCATCAACTTGTCCATTTGCCAAGGCGTCATACACCGCAGGTAAAGGCATCGGCGTTGGCGCAACCCCAACCGCATTATAAAAATCTTTGATCGGCTCGAACGGGGTAATACGAAGTTTCTTTCCTTGAAGGTCAGCTGCTGTCGCAACAACATCACGCGAAACAATCTGGCGCAAACCGGCCATACCATAACCTAGCCCAACGACACCTACTTTTTTAGGAAGAGATTTCAACAAACTTTTTGCAGTTCCACTACGGAGAACCTTTGCCGCGGCATTAATGTCTTTCGCCAAATATGGCGCATAGAAAGCACCAAAGTCCTCAACACGATTAGAAACTTCGGCAATGGTCAAGAAGGCCATATCCAAAGAACCGGCCTGAAGCATTTGAATCATTTGCGCTTCATTTCCAAGCTGACGTGAAGGGAAAACAGCAACAGAATGTTTGCCGCCTGTTGTTTCTTTCAATTCATCCCCAAAAGCCCCTGCTGCCTTCGTCCAAATATGCGGTGGCGGTGTAATCAACCCTAGGCGAAACTCCCGTGCCGATGCTACGGATGAAATAGTCATACCTGCTACGGCAATACTTGATAGTGCCAAAGCGGTTATCGTATTTTTGATGCTTATCTTCATAATATTTAGCTCCCATTAGATATCTGGCTATGTGATATTCATCACGTCCAGAATATTTTTACTATTATCAATTTTTTATCTGAAATATAATATAAAAGGGTTTGAAATAATTAATACAAATTTTACCTTATTCTGTTATATGATTTAGTTATACAGAAACGTAGTCCTCTCGTTTGGTAATCTAACTTTTTCTCTCATTTTAAAAATTAACTGCTGGTTTGGAACTGTGAATTCTCCTTCATTGGCACTATGACTTTATCCTTAGAAGTTTATGTTTCTGAGGTATATTATAATGATCTAAATTTTTTTGTTTTAATAAGCATTGAATATAAAAGCCGTAATCAAAAAGGAGTTCCTATGGAACCTCATATCGAAGCCCTGAATGGATCTGTGTATCGCCCTGTTTGGTTTGATTCCGAAGGTCAACCTGCTCCCCACCCTACACTTTCAGGCAATGAAAAATGCCAACTTTTGATCGTAGGCGGCGGTTTCACAGGGCTTTGGGCTGCACTTCAAGCAAAAGAGAAGCAACCAGATCTCGATATTATTTTAGTTGAACAAACTTTTGTTGCCGATGGTGCCTCTGGGCGAAATGGTGGCTTTTTAAGCAGCAGTTTAACCCATGGCGAAAATAATGGAGAATATTATTTTCCGGGTGAAACAACGCGCCTTCATGAACTAGGCCTCCAAAATTTAGAGGAATTTATTGCCTCATTAGAAAAATATAACATCGATGCTGAATATGAACATGTGGGCGTTACATCCGTTGCAACGAATGCAGCCATGGTAGAAGAACTTCGCAAACAATATGAAGATGAACTAGCAGACGGCAGTGATGTTGTTTGGTTGAATCAAGAAGAAATGCAAAAAGAAGTTTCTTCACCAACTTATATGGCAGGTATCTGGCGCCGCGATGGTCTAGATGGTGTCGTTAACCCGGCTAAATTATGTTGGGGTTTAAAGGAGACCATAGAATCTTTAGGGGTTCGTATTTTTGAAAACACATGCGTCAAAGACCTAAAGCCTAATGGGGACGGCATGCGCACTATTTGTGAAAATGGTATCGTAGATAGTGACAAAGTCTTAATGGCAACAAATGCCTTTCGGAGTTCCTTACCACAAATTCGTAAATCAATCATTCCTGTATGGGATTACCAAATTGCGACGGAACCTTTAAGCGATGAACAATTAGAAAAGATCAATTGGCATAAGACACGCCATGCCCTCGCCAATGAAGCAAACATGTTTCATTATTATAGAATCACCAAAGACAACCGTATCACTTGGGGCGGCGGTGGTGCTGTATGCTATTATTATGGAAGCCGTACCGATCATGGTGTTGCTGATGATCCAAATCGCTTCAAACGTTTAGCACGTGAATTTCTAGAGACATTCCCACAATTAGAAGGCGTTAAATTCACCCATCGCTGGAGCGGCATTATAGCCTCTTCTACACGTTTTTGCATGGTTCCCGGCACAGCCTATGACGGATGTGTTGCATGGGCTGTTGGGTATACAGGCCTTGGCGTAGGGGCCACACGTTTTGGAGCTAGAGTTGGTTTAGAGCTACTTGGCTACAAACCTAGCGACATAATTAAAATGCAATTCGTAACAAAAAAACCGAGAAACTGGGTACCAGAGCCTCTTCGCTGGATTGGCGTCACAATCACACGCCATGCCCTTGCAAAGGCAGATGCCAACGGTGGTAAACGTGGCTTGTGGCTCAAAATATTAGACTTTTTCCATATGGGGTTCGCGTGCTAAGCCACGCCCCATATGCGAACAAAAACCATGTCTGACCTTTTAGTTTCAAACACACAGAGATTTTTCTGCAGAAGTCAAAGGACTATTTTATCTTTTTCCCTGCAACGGACAGAGCAGGTTTTCCTGCCAGCGAATTAGCGGTAGCAAGAACTTTAGGTTTCTCTTTCTTCGGTTTTTTGGTTTCTTTATTTCCGCGGCTTTTATCTTTACTCATTGTCTTTCCTTCCAATATGCAGATCTCCCTTGCTGAGAGGGCAAGGCTTTGACTGCGCTCGTCCACCAACCACAACATAAAATTGTGGAGAGTCCTAAGTTAAGAAATTTGATTCATATGCTCATAATTGCGACCCTATCGGACAAAAGACTTTTAGGACAATTGTCCTTCGGGCCGCAATCATGTTTAGGTCTTGGCTATATTCGAACAGCCATGAGACAGCTATCCTCTAATGATAATAGCACAGGCTCTAGCTACATCTCTATTAACTTCATCAATTCCAGGGAATACAGCCCAGCCGCCTTGCTCGATAAAACCTCCTTGTTTGTAGTTTGAAATATTTTCAAACTTTACAGTATTACCTGCTAAGTCAGCATCATTTTGAAAGTTAGCAGCGCAGATTGGCGCTAAGACAGTAACTACGGCCTCATTAGCATTTATTTCATTGGCTTTGGCTGCAGTGGTCTCCAGAATCCAACCTCCCCAGTTAAACCCAATGACCATGGAACAGATTGCACCTACGGCAGCGCCTTGGAGTAAACGTACAAATGATACGCCTTGAAACATCGAAGGTAATTGCATGAATTTTCCTTTGCTCGACAACATGAAGAATCACAAAAAGAAGCACCGGAATGGAGCCTGATCACTGAAACAAATTGTGTCGAAATTACGCTGACAAATTGTGAGCGTTTACTTGATAAAGATAGGGTGCGCTTTTTTTGATAAGATGTCTAGCTATAGCTTTAAGTTCCAATCGACTTGAACAAAGCAACTTCACATCTATTAAATTTAAACCAAGACATGCGAGCTTATGAGCAATCTATTGTTGAGATAGAACAGTATCAAGCAAGAAAAAACACACCTATGTCCGTGGAGGGAAGTGGTTCCGTTTTCACAGAAGGCGAATTTAAAAATACCAATGACTTCCTTCTAGAAACGAAACCAAACAAGGGGAAAAATATTCAGGTAGCTTCCTCAGACAATAATGATTTCCATGTTGATCATTACATGGATGCTATCGATTCGCCTTCTGAATTTGGGGATAGAACAAAGGACAACAGGTTGCTTTCCCAAATGCGTTCAGCGGATACGGCACAGGTTAATCTGGCCATTCACACTATGCAAGGAATTCGAGCCAAGGATGAACAAGCCTATCAAGCCCTTCCAAAGGAAGCTAGACTTTGGTTTGAGGCGCATCAAATAAAATATCATACGCATGGTTCGAATTTCTTCGACGATACCCCACAGGATATCAAATACAAAAATAATGTTACATCCCATGGGCGTGGTGCAGAAGCCGCAGGAAGTCTTTATAGCAACATGGCTGCGGATGAAGAAATGACCAAGCTTAGTCAGAATTTTTCGATTGGACTATCTCTTCTAAATGGAGATCAGCCTGACTATGAAAAATTTGATCAGGAAATCAAAAAACTTCAAGATATCATGCCAGAAATCTATCGAAACACGTCAACTTTTCAAGGTGGTAAAGAGCTCAGTGGACTTGCAACAAGTGCTGTAGAGCTCATTCCTGTCATTGGGACGCCCGCCTCGGCAGGAGAGACAGCACGCTCACTAGCGAAAGCGGGACTACCGCCTGCGGCTCAACGTATTGGCGCAGGCATCGCGGGCCTTACAAATCTGTTTGGAGGCCGTCTT
>CBFCZA010000201.1:0-5777 GCA_965602285.1 uncultured Curvivirga sp.
AAAGTTTTAGGCCCAGCAGATCGTTTCGACTATGTCCGTGCAGATATGAACAAAGACGACAAAGGCTATCCTATCTTAAATCGCAAGAATATCATTGCTGCCTGCGATACTAGTCTTCAACGTCTAAAAACCGACTATATCGATCTATATCAAATTCATTGGCCCGCGCGTGAAACGAACTTTTTTGGTCAACTAGGCTATGTCCATAATGACAATCAAGATGTGCCGTCTATCCATGAAACAATGGAAGCTATGGACGAATTGGTAAAGTCAGGAAAGGTGCGCCATATCGGCCTTTCAAACGAAACTCCATGGGGAATGCTTGAACATATCCGACAAGCAGAATTAAACGATTTGCCGCGCCCACATTCCATTCAAAATCCATATAACCTTTTAAAACGTGATTTCGAAGTTGGTTGTGCAGAGGTCGCTATTCGTGAAGACGTTGGTCTATTGGCCTATTCCCCACTAGGCATGGGTGCATTAAGTGGTAAATACCTTGATGGAAAACGCCCAGAAGGTGCACGTTTAACCTTGTATGGAGAATATTTCCCACGCTATTTGCGCCCAAATGTAGAAGCAGAAATCGCTAAATATTTAAAAGTAGCACAAGATTATGACCTAGACCTTGCATCAATGGCGCTTGCATTCGTAAATCAACAACCGTTCTTGACCTCCAACATTATTGGGGCGACGAATTTGGATCAGTTGAAAGTTGCAATCGACAGTGCAACACTGGTTCTAAGCGATGATATTCTCAACGAAATTCATAAACTTCACTTGGAAGTTCCTTACCCTGTAACGCATTAAACCTTAAAGAGGCAAAGCATAATGCTTTGCCTCTTTAAATCAATTAAATGCTAATAACTTTAGTATAAAACTACGATAGGTTGATTTATCTTTATAAAAAATTGTATATTTAAAAATTATTCAATTATAAAAGATATATCCATGTCCTCCCCTATTGATGTAGAACTACAGCACTTTCATGGCGATGAAGAAACGATAAAAGTAACTATCACGACTTCTGACATCCAGTATTTGGGAAAAGAAGCTAGTTTTGATTTAGGCTGTGAAGTTCATGTTAAAGATGACAGAGCCGTTAATGATCGGAAAAATATTTTTTCGAAACGGATAACACTTAGTGAAAATCCAATTGAATTCACGATACCCAAAAGTGCTATTTCATATTATTCATATTTGGGGCATAAAATTTCCATTGAGATATGGTCGCAAATTAAAATTGGAAACTATATAATTTTCAATGAAAAAATCCGAGAAAAACACCATTTTCCAAGCGAAATTAAAACGGGCCAATCGAAATTCAAGGCAATTCATATTATTGAACCTCATGATAGGTTTAATTTTATAAAAAACCTTAAGGCAATTCCTCTTGAAAATATGTTCAGTGCTATTGGATTAATTATAATAGCAGCAGCGATGATGAGCGCAAATACGATCACTGGCATCCATGACCAATTTGTATCTGAACCATTCACTTGGTTTTATAGTCATTACGAAGCAGATGGAGACCGACAATCCCCCTTTATAAACTCACTATATGCTAGTGCTGCCATAGGGTTCAGTATCTGGAAGACTGTTAAAACCCATCTAAAAAAATACATGAATTTCAACTTCAAAAAGAAAATTCAAAGAATAAACCCGTCCAAAGCCTACAGATTAACAGATATTATTTCTGGAAAATCTTATAACCAAATAAATAATTTCAAAATTCGCATCGTTGCAGGAAATTTAGAAAAAGGACAATATAAACGAGGTCATGGTACCAAGGAACGAACAGTTACCTTCAAAGAACCAGGAAGAGGTGTGATCATTTATGAAACAGAACATCTTAACATTCCATCAAAAGCCACATTAGAATCCATACTACCCGATGAGGAATTCAATTTTGATAAATTGTTTAATTTCTTATATCCTCCGCAATCCGTTTCTGCGACACATGGGTTAGAAATTCATTGGGAAGTTCAATTGATTCACGATGATTATATTGATCATGAATTAGTGGGAAGTACTTTAGGTTTAAGGCAAGAGTATTTCTGGACAGGCGGATTAGATAACATCACCTATCCAGAAGGTAAAAATGAAAGCCACGATACCAATCTAACGCACGACCCAAATAAAATAGAACCTGGCGAAAAACTATTTAAGCCCATAAGAAGTGATGAGGAAAGATATGTCGCCAGATTATAAAGGCTTTGACGATCATCTTGATCTAAAAAACCTCAACTTAGAACAGCAACAATTAATTGGTTTTTTTGGGGTCAGTGGAAGTGGTAAAACCACAGCGATGGGTTATCTTCAAAAACAAAACCTCAGCACATATACAAAAACCCATAAATGGCTTTACTCTCCCACACCAGTGGAAATTAAAGATGCAGCACAAAATTACGATTTATTGTATCTTGACGAAATCCTCACAGTGAAGCAATTCTTGAGCATTCTTACCATTTTAAAATTCGAAAAATCCTCCCCTAAAATCGTAATGACATCACACTTGCCTTTACTTTTTGTTAAAACTCTCCTCTCTTTTAGCAAACATAAACTTTTTCAAATAGATAAAAATATCTTTACGATAAAAGATTATTTAACGGCAAAAGGAATGAGTGCCTCACCCGAAGTTTTAACCAGTTTTCACAAGAAATATAAATCTAGCTACACGGATTTAGAACTTATTCTAGAATTTAGCTCAGACAGCCAAAACTTTGATGATGCCTATTATTATTTTCACAAGTTTTGCTCCATTAAACATCATCCTAACATTTAAGTTTATAAATTATTCTTCCCCCGCACCCCCAAATCATGTTAGCGATATCTTATGTAAGACGGAAATATTGATTTTCCTTACATAGGGAAAATCCTTTCCGGCTGGCTATCATCTAGCGATCAGGAGGCTGTCCCATGTTGCGTTTATTTGTTGCCCTACCCATTCCAAAAGATATCTCCACAAAGTTACAAAGCCTGTCAGGTGGATTGCCCGGCGCAAGATGGCTTCCACCTGAAAATTATCATTTAACCCTTCGCTTTGTTGGTGAAATTGACCGTCATCAAGCTGATGATTTGGATGCCGCCCTTTCCTTGATTGGGGAACCTATTGTAGACATCAACCTGAATGGCCTTGGTCATTTTGGTAAAAAAGGATTAGCAAATTGTTTAATTGCCACGGCTGAAAAAACGCCTAGCCTTCTTCACCTTCAGCAGAAAATTGAACGGGCCATGGTTCGGTGTGGATTTAAACCAGAAACCCGAAAATTCCTTCCCCATATAACGTTGGCCCGCATGAAGCCTATGCCAGAAGAAGCCCTTGATGACTATGCTGCAAAATGTAAATTCCCTTTAGGTCTTAATTGGTCTGGGGATCGTTTCACGCTTTTTTCAAGTTTCCTTAGGAACACAGGTTCGATCTACACACCAGAAATAGAATATCCCCTTTCCGGTGGTATTGATGAAGATTGGGCCGCAGAAGTTGCAGAAGAATATCCAAATGACTATACGTTTGAATATAAACGAAAGCCGAAATCTTCGCGTGTACAACAGATGCCTCGCTATGTTCACGGCTGAATATCATCTTCGCTAGTTGCACCAAACAGACGAAGCAGCCTAAACTAGAGCCATGATTAAACCAGATGATAAATGGGATATAGATCTAGACCCCATATTAGGAAACAACACTGTGGCGAAAGCCTATCGTGATTATTTAACCTATATTCGTGTTGAGAAAAGATATAGCCCCCATACGGTTCAAGGCTATCAACGTGATCTTACGGATTTCCTACGGTTCCTGAATACACATTTAGGGGAACCCGCGGATGCAAAAGCACTTTCTACCCTAAAAGCAATGGATTTCAGAAGTTGGCTTGCCCGTATGGCACAAAAAGACCTCGCAAAAACGAGTATCGCACGTTCATTATCCGCCATGCGCAGTTGGTATCGTTGGATGGAACGCAACAATATCTTAAGCAATCCTGCCGTAAAGTCTGTACGCACCCCGAAATTACCCCGCGCAATCCCAAAACCAGTTGGGGCAATTGATGCAAAGGACCTTATCGCCCTATCTGAAACCCTTTATAAAGAAGACTGGCAAGGTAAACGCGACATGGCTGTATTCACCCTGCTTTATGGATGTGGCCTTCGAATTTCAGAGGCACTTAACCTCAATTGTGACGATTGGGACAAAAGCCCTACAATCACTGTGATGGGTAAAGGGGGTAAAGAAAGACGGATCCCTCTTCTGCCCATTGTTCAAGAGGCTATTGACGATTACCTGAGGCTTTGCCCATGGGACAAAGATGCGAAAGCTCCTTTATTTCGGGCAAAAAAAGGAGGACGGCTATCGCCGCGACAAATTCAGTTATCTCTCCAAAAAATGCGTCCTCTTCTTGGGTTGCCAGATACAGCAACACCCCATGCCTTAAGACATGCCTTTGCAACTCACCTTCTATCTGGTGGAGGCGATTTAAGGTCTATTCAGGAATTATTAGGGCATGCGTCATTGGTCAGCACACAACGTTATACCGAAGTAGATAAAGACCGCCTTCTTGGCGCCTATAACGCAGCCCACCCTAGAGCACGTTAATCTTATACCATCAAACTTATTTACGATCTGACGGATGGTTTTGCCCGTCGGTAATGGGAACTTCGCCCAATTCAAATGGATCGACACCTTCAAGGCAGCCTAGATTATAGCCATATTCCGAAGGGTCTGATCGGCGTTGGTGGTGGGTATAGATCCCACAATTTGAACAGAAATAATGTTTCGCTGTTCCTGTTTTAAATTGATATAGCTTTAATGAATCTTCGCCTTTGACTATTTTTAAATTTTCTAACTTTACGGAAGGGGAAATCACACTGCGACGTTTACAAAATGAACAATTACAACGGCGCGCATTCACAACACCATCAGGCAAAGTTAATTCCAGTACCACATTGCCACAATGGCATGAAAGTTTATGCACCGGTTTAATGTCCATTTTCGTTTTCCCTTACGATCTTGAAAGTTCTTTTGTAATGCTATCAATAATTTGAAAAAGTTTCATACGTGCATCAGAACTTTTTGCTGAAGGGTACGCAGAAAACTTGGTAATGACTAAGTCCAATTTAGGGGCCATATATATGATCTGCCCAAAGATACCTAAACATAAGAACCCGCCAAAATCATCAGGGCGCACCCAAAGACTGTTACGATAAGAGAAACCTTCATAAACCTCTTTATCAGGCTCACCTACATACGCATCTATAAATGCTTTTTGGTCACCTTCAACCATTGTGTTTTTAATCCAGTCTTTAGGAAAAAGCTGTTCCCCAGAGAATGTTTTCCCACCACGCATCAAAAAAACCCCAAAGCGTGTTAAGTCGCGCAGCGTCATAGAAAGGCCACTGCCCGTCATGGACGTGCCGCCGGGTTCGACAACCAAGGTCGCGTTATTTTCAAATCCTATTTTTTGCCAAAGCTTTGATTCTAACAAATCAGGTATGGTCTGACCACTTGCCCCTTCAATCACCAATCCTAAAATATCCGTGCAAGCCGTCATATAGGTAAAATGACCACCGTGCTTCCCTTTTTTAGGTAAATTCAAAAGCCAAGATCTATATTCAGAAATAGGTTGCCCGCCTTCAACACCACCCCAGTAAGTGGCGTAACGTCGAATGCGTTCACAATCTAAATCAACACAATTTTCTTCAAACTGAACACCAACGGCCATGTCCAAAACAATTTGAACCGACGCACCATAAAAGCCGCTTTCTTTTGGCAAGTCAGT
>CBFCZA010000202.1:0-5774 GCA_965602285.1 uncultured Curvivirga sp.
CCGCATCTCTTAATAAAACTTCAAATCGTGTTCGTATTTCATGCACGCGATTATAAATCGTTTCCAGCTTAGAAGCCTTATCAACTACATATTCTGGTGTTGTAACTTTTCCACAATCATGTAGCCAACACGCAACATGTAATTCATACCATTGATCTTCTGTTAGATTGAAATCAGTAAATATCCCTTCATCAGAATCACATGCAGCTTGTGCAAGCTGCTTTGTAATTTCAGGAACTCGTTGACAATGACCACCTGTATAAGGAGATTTATCATCAATGGAAGACGCTAACATCTGTAGCAATGAATCCCATAATTTTTTTTGTGCTAAAATCAATTGCTGATTGTCTAATGCCACGGCAGCCTGAGACGTTAAAGCGCGAATTATCGGGCGTAGAGATTTATCAAAAGCAATAGAATTTCCTTTTTCATCCCTTGCATTAATAAGCTGTAAAACGCCAATAACTTCATCATCGTTATTGATCATTGGCACAGTTAGAAACGACTGAGAGCGAAAGTTCATAGCCGCATCAAATGCCTTTGTTCCACTGAAATCATAGTCTTGATCTTCATATGCATCAGGAATATTACTAGATTTTTTCGCATGATAAACAGCAGAAGCTACATTGTTTAAATTTGGCGTTCCATCCTTAATCAAAGGAATTGGGGGAAATGTTATATCATTACCCGTCGTGCCACCCATAGCGATATTCAAACTATCGGTACGCATAATTTCGAAGGACAAACCTTGTTCGTCTTCCGTAACAAGGTACAGCGTCCCACCATCCGCATTCGCTATTTCTTTTGCTTCTAACAGGATCATTTCCAATAAACGATCCATGTTTTTTTCGGCTGATAAGGCTATCCCTAAATCAACAAGGCGATGAAAAAGCTTTTCACCTGTACGTCGGCCAAATTCGCCATCTCTGCGATCATCACTATCGCTTCTATCATCTTCACGGCGATCATATCCCATCAGACATTCCTCATAAATTATCAGGTGAACCTGAAATTCATCAACATAACATTAAGTTTAGATAATATTTATTTGCATTCTTTCACGGGCAACAATAGCTCCAGCCCAACTCTCCCGAGATTCACGCTCCACCTGATCCATAAAGACATCCGTATGACTTGGGTCATGATGAAATATAGCAAGCATCCTTACATTAGCAGCCTTACACAACCGCACACCTTCTTCCCAAGTAGAATGTCCCCACCCTACTTTATCGGGAAATTCTTCTTCAGTATATGTGCTGTCATAAATAACCAAATCAGAACCTTCAATCAGTTGAAGGATGTTTTCATCTAAATGTCCCGGAACATGTTCTGTATCCGTAATATAACAAACGGATCTATCCTTATAATTAATCCGATAGCCGGTGGCACCATTAGGGTGATTAAGTGCAGTGGTCTGAATTAAGATTTCATCATTGATATTAAAGCTATCTCCAGCTTTGAAATCGATAAATTCTATATCACTTTGCATTGCTTGTAGCGGGATAGGAAAGAATGGTTGAGCCATCTGACCAGAAAATACTTCCTCAATACCACCTGCATGATCAGCATGCCCTGCCATAATTTTTAACTTAAAGTTAGGCATATAAGCAGGCACAAAGAAAGGGAAGCCATTTATATGGTCCCAATGTGTATGCGAAAGTAGAATATGGGCATTACCACCATCTTCTTGGACCATCGATTCACCAAGAACCTTTAGACCTGTACCAGCATCAAAGATCAAGCGTTCACCATCAACCTGAACTTCTACACAACTTGTATTGCCGCCAAAACCAATATGATCTGGTGATGGACAAGCTATAGACCCTCTAACGCCCCAAAATTTAACAAAAAATGACATATATTTTCAATTCCTTAGTGCCCCCACTGTGAATTATAAATTAATAGGCAGCATTAGCGAAGCCCGGGAAAAGTCGAATAGAAACCCTTCTATTCTTTGCTTTATTTTCTGGTAAAGAGTTCCCCATAACATCTTTTTCTGGAACTTTTGGTTTAGTATCAGCATAACCTGATGCCTTCATTCTATGGGCATCCATACCTTTGCTTATCAAGAATCTAACAACTGCAGCAGCACGGCCTGCAGATAATTCCCAATTTGATGGATAAAGTGCGCTTGGTTGTAGAGGGTCAGAATCTGTATGGCCCTCAATATCAACCATGAATAAATCATAAGGAGGTTCTTGTAGTTCGCGTTTTATTTTTCCAAGAACAAGTTTAGCTTCATCCGTTAATTCAGTAGTGCCCTTTTTAAAAAAGGAACCACTGCCAAAATCAATAACCACACCAACATCATCAAATCCAACATCCACACTTTCTGGCGGAATTTCTTCCGCCTCTAAGACCGCGGACTGAATAAGCGATTGTAATTCAAATATAGGAGATTCTGTTTCTACTTCCCCGCCAATATATTCTTTGATACCAGCTTGAACTTGTTCAAACATGGGGATGTCGATTTTAGAAAATGAAACAAGCATCACAAAAAAGGCCATCAATAACGTGATCGCATCGGCATATGTAGCCATCCAATCTTCTGAATTGTCTTCTTCAGGCTCAGGAGGTCTTCGATTAGACATAATTCCTTATCACCTTACCTATTTCATTTGCTTATCAATATCATACTGAATAGCTGGATCTAAAAAGCTATTCATACGATCTTGAATTAAACGAGGGTTTTTACGATCAGATAGAAGGGCCATACCTTCTGCCATCAATTCCATTCTAAAGCGAGCAATTTGATTTCTTTGGGTCATTTTAGTTGCCGCAGGCATAAATATCATCCGAGCAAGAACGACGCCATAAAGGGTTGTATTCAAAGCAACTGCAAGTCCAGCCCCTAATTGTGTTGGATCGCCCCCCATATTATCAAGCATAATAATCAAACCAACCAATGTGCCGATCATACCAAATGCAGGCGCTGTGCCTGCCATTAGTTTAAGAATATTTGCCGGAACCATTTGACGTTCAAACGTCGTATCTACCATGCGTAACATATTATCACGTACATCTTCTCCAGAATGGCCCGAAAGAATCATTTCTAAACCAAAAGAAATAAAAGGATCATTTTTTATGGCTTTAAGTTCACCATCAAGACCAACGACACCTTTTTGTCGGGCAATGTACCCCCACTTAATAACACGACCAACCTCTTGATTCATAATACTTCTACCAATGCGTTGAGGTGCAAAGATACTTAAAGAAGCCTTAAGTGCCAAAATCACATAACGTGCTTCTTGGCCTAGGAAACTTGCTGCTAAAGTTCCCCCAACAACCATGACAAAACTTGGTCCATCAAGAAAAATATACGGATTATCTGTACTAAACATGATTGATCCGATAAAAAGCCCGAAGGCAGATAGAAATCCGATAAAGCTATTAATAGACATTTGACCCAAACTTTGGCATTAATTTTTAAATTTGCCAGATCCAAGTGTAATATTAACACCTTTCTCTGACCCCCTATTCCTTAACATTACTATAAACTACTTGAATCTCAAACAAAGTTAAATCGTAAAATGACCTTTTCTAGAAAACATCGAAGTAAAAAGAATAAAAATAAAGCAAAATTCACCTCACATCCTGTTGAGATCACCATAGAATCTCTAGGTGCAGGAGGTGATGGCGTTGGTCATGATGATCAAGGTAGGCTTATCTATATTCCATATAGTTTACCAAATGAGGCGGTAAAGGGAATGACCATTGCCAAGCGTGGCGAAGGCCTTGCGGCACAATTAACTGAGGTTTTAAAACCTTCAGACGATCGTGTCCCCCCCAAATGCTCCCATTTTGGAACCTGTGGTGGATGTTCTATGCAGCATATGGACGAGGCCGCCCTTGCTAAATGGAAAAGAGATACACTTATTTCTTCCTTCGGAAAAAAAGGTCTAATTAACTTTCCTGTTAATGAATGCGAATCCATTCCATCCACATCACGAAGGCGTGCACGTTTTGCTGTAATGCCAACATCTAATAAATGTATTTTTGGTTTCAATAGTCCTTTTACACGCACAATTGTTGATATTGACCATTGTCCTTTGCTGACTCCAAAGCTCATGGACGCAGTTCCTACACTTCGTGATCTATGTGGCAAAATCGAAGCTTTCGCTAAAGGTGGAGACCTTCAAGTCACCGAAACATTAAATGGTTTAGATATATTATTTGCCCCAAATTCGAATAACGACCTTTCCCTTTCAGATCGCGAAAATTTAATTGATTTTGCAAATAGTAACGATGTAGCAAGAATATCGTGGGAAAGTGATGGTTGGGTTGAGCCTGTGGCCGCCCTTCACGAAACAAATGTAAAGTTTGCTCATACGAATGTAGCTATTCCTATTGGCGCCTTTTTACAACCAAGCCAAGCAGGCCAAGATACTCTAGTGAAGTTGGTTTGCGATGCAGTTGGGGACGCTAAGAAGATCGCTGATTTTTATTGCGGCTGTGGAAGCTTTACGCTGCCACTCGCTAATTTACCACAGAAACCTATTGTACATGCTTCTGATGGTATCGAAGATCAAGTAACAGCGATGCGCAAAGCTGTTGCGGGCCAAAGGATAACTGTAGAGGCAGAGGATTTAGCCCAAAATCCACCGACAACAGAAGATTTAAATTATTATGAAGCTGTTGTTTTTGATCCCCCACGTGCAGGCGCACAACGTTTAGCCCAAAATTTAGCATCCTCAACTGTACCTTTGATTGTGGCTGTTTCTTGTAATCCTGCTACATTAACACGTGATTTGCGCATTTTAGTTGATGGGGGCTACAGAATTATTGAGGCAACTCCCGTTGATCAATTTGCATGGTCAGCACATCTTGAAGCTGTTGTTGTCCTTAAGCGCGTGGATGAAGATCAGGAAGAAGAAACATCGGGTTGGGCAGATGACGATGATGATGATTATGGTTCTTTCTAAACCTAACTTTAAGATTTAAACGGAATAGAATCGCGTAGCCCTGCATAATAATACCATTGTGTCAGGGCGCGCAAAACCATCAACACGCTCATCCCTGCCATCACCCCATGATTGCCCCATAAAGGTACAGATATCTGCATAAACAAAAGATATCCTACAACTGAAATCAACATAGACTTTCGTGTTTCGACTACATGAGTTGCGCCAAAATAAATGCCATCAAACATAAAACACCACATCCCAACTAATGGCATTATAATCATCCAAATCAAATATTTAGATGTCATTTCTTGAAGTGAAACAATAGAGGTGAATAAGTGAATCCAGTAATCACCTGCAATCCAATATAAAGCAGACATAACACAGGCAACAATTAATCCAAGCTCAAAGCCTGCACGCACAACAGCACAAAAAGTTTTGCGATCTTTAGCCCCAACAGATTTCCCAACCAATGTTTCACAAGCATGCGCAAAACCGTCTAAACCGAATGATGTTATGGCAAATATATGCCCTAAAATAGCTGTCGCAGCTAGAAACGTATCCCCTAGTTTTGCCGCGGTTGCTGTTTGATATGCAAAGGCACCCATCAACAAAATTGATCTTAAAAATAGCTCTCTATTAACGGCAACAAGGCGTTTTAATTTATCTACATTCCAAATGATAGCTCTTGAAACACCTTGAACGGGCCAAAGTGCACGGCGCCCCCAAATGAAATAAATGCCAACACAGACGCCGACATATTCTGCAATGACAGTAGCTAGCGCAACACCTTCCACAGCCATCTCTAGGCCTAATACGAACCACAGGTCTAAAACTACATTTAAAAGATTTACGATGATTTGCAATATCATT
>CBFCZA010000203.1:0-5755 GCA_965602285.1 uncultured Curvivirga sp.
GTATAGCCAGAAATATCTGCAATTAAGAAGAATCCACTTTTTACATCAGATGACATTCAAATTCCTTAAATCAAATTTAAATTTTTTATATTAAGCATACTATCATATATTCAAATTATATAATAAATAATTTTACAAAAAAAGGAGGCCGAAGCCTCCCTCAAATGAGCGGTGAATTATTATACATTTAAAAGCAAATGCTCTCTTTCCCAAGAGGTTACAACTTTATGGTGCTTCTCCATCTCAAACTGTTTAACTTCAAGATAACATTTTACGAATCGTTCACCCAACATTGACTTCAATGGTTTTGCATAACTTAACTTTTGCACCGCATCGCCAAGATGGCGAGGTAAACTAAATGCTAAACGATACGCATCCCCATGTATGGGCTTTGTGGGTTTTCTGTTTTCTTCAATACCCAACAATCCACAAGCAAGTGTTGCAGCCATCACAAGATATGGATTAGCATCGGCCCCAGGAAGGCGGTTTTCCACCCTACGTGCTGCAGGCGAACTATCAGGAACCCTGATACCAACAGTACGATTATCATGCCCCCAATGTGTATTAATAGGAGCATCCGTGTAAGGAGAAATCCGACGATAACTATTCACATTTGGACCAAAAAAAGGCATTGCCGCAGGTGCATAGCGTTGTAATCCAGCAATGTAATTCATCAATAATTTAGAATCTTTACCGGCTTTTGTAACAAAAATATTTTCACCCGTTTTCATATCTACAATAGATTGATGAATATGCATCGATGATCCCGGTTCATCCTGATATGGTTTTGCCATGAAAGTAGCATAGATATTATGCTTGAATGCAGCCTGACGTACGGTACGTTTAAAATAAAACACTTGGTCCGCTAGATGCAAAGGATCACCATGGTTGAAGTTAATTTCCATTTGGGCAGATCCACCTTCATGGATCATGGTATCGATATCTAAGTTAGATTTCTCACAAAAGTCATAAATATCTTCAACCACAGGATCAAATTCATTTGCAGCCTCAATACCGTAGGCTTGGCGCCCAAATTCACGACGTCCAGAAAGTCCAATGGGGGCTTCTAAGTTTTTTTGCGGATCTGTATTTTTGTCGATGAAATAGAACTCTAGTTCCGGTGCCACAATGGGTTGCCACCCACGATCATGATACAGAGCCAATATTTTCTTCAAAACTGAACGTGGTGCAATATCCACAAGCTTCTCGCCGTTCATTTCCACCGCATCACAAATGACTTGCGCCACAGGTTCGTCATACCAAGGTACTATTTGAATGGTCGTTTCATCAGGTATCATCAAAATATCATTATTTGTTGCTGAGACCACATCAGATTCATCGCAAAAATCACCAGTCACACCTTGGTTAAAAATAACCTCTGGTAAACGAAGGCCTTTATCATGAATACCACTTAGAAATTTCTTTGCGGGTAGGATCTTACCACGCATAATGCCGGTCGCATCGGGAACCAAACATTCTACTTCGTCAATTTTATTATCACTGATCCAGTCGTGAAGTGTTGACATTTATCACCATTTCGGTTGTTTTAAATTGTGATCACATTATTATATAATGAATTATCAAATGGCAACGATTAGATTTTAAATACATATTATTTCAATCCTACTCAACTAAACCCAGGTGAACCCATCATGGAAAACAGACTTACAGCAGAAGAACTAAACCAATTCTTAAACGAAAACCCAGAAGTTAAAGGAATTGACATGTTAATTCCTGATGCAAATGGTGTTATTCGTGGAAAACGAGTCGCGGTGGAAGGTGCTTCTAAACTGTATAAGGATGGCGTGCGCTTACCAAAGTCAACGTATTTGCTTGATGCGATCGGTCGAAATTGTGAAGACACTATGCATTATGGCGCCCATGACGGCGATCCTGATTTACCATGCTTTGGTGTATCTGGAACCTTGGCAATCGTCCCATGGGCCGCAGAAGGGCGTGCGCAAGTAATTGCCTCCATGCATGAAGATGACGGAACTGCTTTTTTTGGTGATCCTCGTCATGTTTTAACTACGGCCCTAAAACCACTAAAAGATATGGGGCTAACCCCTGTTGTGGCTGTAGAATTAGAATTTTATATCCTTGCAAATGAACTTGATAGTTCGGGGCATGCGCAATTAGCAACATCTGACAGCATGAAACGCAAACAAACAACGACTCAAGTTTATGCAATGGAAGAGCTATATGAATATGATGATTTCCTTGCTGATATTTCCGAAGCTTGCAGAATTCAAGGCGTGCCCGCCGACACAGCCGTCAAAGAATATGCAGCAGGCCAATATGAAATCAACCTTCATCATATTGGCGACCCTTTGAAAGCATGTGATGATGCGATGCTTCTTAAACGAATTGTTAAATCTGTCGCGCGTAAACATGGCTTCTGTGCAAGCTTCATGGCTAAACCTTTTGTAGAAGAATCTGGTAATGGCCTGCATATTCATTGTTCTTTAGTGGATGAAGAAGGAAATAACTATTTTGCTGGCCCCGTCGATTCTGAAACTGGTATGCCAATGAATGATAAGCTACGCCATGCAATTGGCGGCCTTAAAGAAACAATGGCCGAAGCGGTGGCTATCTTCGCGCCAAATGCCAATAGTTATCGTCGATTACAATCAGGTTCATACGCACCTATCAATCGTGCATGGGGTGTTGATAATCGCACTGTTTCATTACGCATACCTAACTGTGATGAAAAATCTGTCCGTGTTGAACATCGCGTTGCAGGGGCTGATGCTAATCCATATTTAGTAATGGCAGCCGTTCTTTCTGGCATCCATTATGGCATTGTAAATAAAATCAATCCCGGACCAATGGAGAAAGGTAACTCCTATGAACGTGGCGAAGGGGTTGTCCTTCCACTTTACTGGCAAAAAGCAATAGAAACTCTAAAAAGCGGCACGATACTACCTACTTATTTAGGGGCACATTACCATGAAATTTATGAACAAAATCGGCGTTTTGAATGTAATGATTTTCACAAAATGGTGCAGCCTTTAGAATTTGAATGGTATATGCGTTCGGTTTAAATTTTGGTTTAAAGCAAACAATATGTGATATCCGTCATAGCCAATTTAAAAGAATCCTATAAAATAGCTTCTGCCACTAAAGTACAGAAGCTTTTTTTTAAATTTAATATAGGTAATCCATGTCTTACACACGATTAACATCTTGGTCTCCAACAGGAGAAAAACGCAAAGATAAGCGTGTAGAAACCGACCTGCCCGTAACAGTCGGTAGCCTAATAGGTAAGGCGATTAATATAAGTATGGGCGGTATGGGCTTTCAACCTCAAGGGCTAGGTTTAGTTCCTGGGATGGAGACCCATTGTGTTCTTCAATTTAAAAGTGGTTCAGTTACTCTTCAGGCAAAAGTTATCCATGCCAATCGAGACATGAGTGTTTTTGGTATTGAGTTCCAAGGCTTAGATAAAACAGCTTTTGAAAAACTTGAATTCTTGGTAACCCATCCAACCAAAGGCATTTGATTGTTTGCACTGCCTATGCCTATTGATTTTTACTTATATTGCGGACACAATCATGTAGTATAAAGCGCATCAATAATAGGTAAGCCCATGCAAATAATTGAATCTAAAAATAGATTTTTTACCGCTAAACCATTAATTACATTCGTAATTGTAGGAATGACATTAACCCTGTCCGCCTGCGGGACAAACCCTGTTACTGGCAGCCGAGAAATACAGTTTGTTTCCCAAGCAGAAGAAGAGAACATTGGAAAAACCCAATATCAGCCCGCGCAACAATCCCAAGGGGGAGAGTTGAAGGAATATGCAGAACTTTCTTCTTACGTTCGAAAAGTTGGACTTAAGTTAGCTAAATTCAGCCATAGACCAGAGCTTCCTTATGATTTTGTCATCTTAGACAACCCTGTTCCAAATGCATGGGCATTGCCGGGAGGAAAGGTTGCGATCAATTGGGGCCTACTTCTTGAAATGAAAGACGAAGCAGAATTAGCCGCAGTTTTGGGGCATGAAATTACTCATGCCACTGCCCGCCATGGGGCTAAATCAATGGAGCGTAGTCTAATTTTGCAAGCAGGAATGAGCAGCTTAATGGTAGGTTTAGGGCATACAGATTTGGATCAAGGCACCAAAATAGCTATTTTGTCCACCGCTGCAACCGGTGGACAAATGATCAATAGCAAATACGGCAGAGGCGCAGAATTAGAATCGGACAAATTTGGTATCGGCTACATGGTTAAAGCAAGCTATGACCCACGTGCAGCCATACAATTACAAGAGACATTCGTTAGAATCTCTAAAGGAAAAACATCTAACTTCATTGAAGGATTGTTTGCCTCTCACCCTCCATCACAAGAACGGGTTGAACAAAATATCAAAACAGCAAATCTTTATCTTAACTCCCCTCCTGTAGGCGGGTGGATTGTAAAAAAAGAAGAATATCAATCCTATATTGCTCCACTCTATGATTTGCTGAATTCAACAAAAAAAATCAAAGAGGCAAATCGAGCTCTAAAAGAAGGCCGCCTTAGTGATGCATTAGATTTAATAGAAAGCGCTGAGTTCATATCCCCAAACTATGCACTCGTGCATGGATTAAAAGCCGCGATACAAAGAAAGTCAGGCAAAATGGGCGCGGCTAAACGATCCATAAATCATGCTATATCCCTAAGAAATAACTTTTACCAATTTTATGAAATACGCGGTCTTCTTTCACGAGATGAAGGGTTCAATGAACAAGCAATCGCGGATCTTAAAAAGGCCTATACCCTTCTTCCCACAACGTTTAACACAAAAATGCTAAGTCAGTTACATCTTTCAAATGGTAATAATGAAACCGCTCAGTTCTACTTAAATAAATTATCTCAATAGCGCATAGCAACGCTATCGCGATAACCAAACAGCAGTTAAATCATCAGGTAAAGGTGATGGGGCACCTTTCTTAAATTCTGTTAACAAATTATTTAAGGCTATATTTGGGCCTCTAGAGCGATGCTCATCAACTAATTTAGCGACCCCTTCTACCTCTAATGATCCAAACTCTTCGCGTTCAGTTTCATATAGAGCATCACTGTAAATAAAGAAGAATGACCCATCATCAAAATCTACCTTGTGATTATCATATGTGACGCTTTTTTGGATCCCCATCGGTAAACCACTAGCATCACCAACAGTGACCCCCCCGTAAGATCCATGACCATAAAGAGGCGATGGTGCAGCAGCACCAGAGTAAAGCAAATGATCATTCTTCACATCAACAATGACATATAGCATTGTGCAATATTGTTCTAGAGGAAGAACTTTTACCAACTCGTCATTCATATACTCTAAAAATTCAGACGGATTTTGGAACGTCAAATCTAAACGACTTATGATAGTATGCACACGAAATGTATTTAGCGCAGCAGATATACCATGTCCGGCAAAATCAATGAGCATGAGCCCAAACCGATGATCATCAATGGGATGAAGAAACCAAGCGTCGCCACCTAATTCTGAAGACGGCTCAAAGTGACCGTTCAAAGTTACATCATATTTCTTTTCTATTTTTTCGATTTCTTGGTTGGTTGGTAACATATCAACCTGCATCTCCGATGCATAAGTCAACTCTGTAGATAAACGCATGTGATAATCAGATAGCTGTTCTAATAAGGACTTACGTTCGATTAAGTTTGTCACACGTTCAGTTAAAATATCAAACTTGATAGGCTTAGAAATTAAAATGGATGCTCCAGCTCGTAATATTTTATTTTGCTCTTC
>CBFCZA010000204.1:0-5691 GCA_965602285.1 uncultured Curvivirga sp.
GATACATACCAGCTTTTGTTGTATTATAAGCAGTGATGTTCAATGCCTTCACCAATCGACGAATAACCACGCCATCAACCACATCCACATCTATCACATTGATACAGGCCATATCTTGCTCTAATGCACCAAGGCCGTTCAATCCTGCACCAATGATATGAGAAAGGATCATACGATTTACACCATCATGACAAACTAAAAGCATACGCTTCCAATCTCCCGAAATGATCATTTCTTCAAAAACAGGAATGATGCGATTCGAGAAATCTTGAAAAAATTCCCCACTACCAAATTGTGCACCGGGCTCAGATGCTGTTTCTAAGGCGTACACATATGCTGCTTCACGCTTCTCAACAGGAACTTTAGACATATACCCGCCGTGTATTTCATGGAATCCTGTGTTATGTTCAACATTTAAGCCATGAGGTTCAGCAACTATTTTTGCTGTTTGATCTGTGCGAGGTAAACCTGAACATAACGCATAATCAAGAGGTATATCTTTTAAAAAATCACGTGCCGCTTCAACTTGGGAAATACCATCGTCAGTTAGCAACACAGATTTAGGATCAACCAAACGCCCATCTTTATCTGTGTAAGAAACATGACCATGCCGCATTAGATAAATACGACGCCTACCTTTGGTTCCCGGCAACATGAATAGCTATTCCATTTTATCTGCGAAGATTTTAAACAAACCATAATCTTCTAGATTGATTCAACCATGAACAATTGTGATACTCTTTGAAAAGATCACTGCCAAGTTAAAATTTTGACTAAATCGCATAGGAATACCCGCCATGACTGACATCTCGTCTCAATCCAAAATCGACAAGCGCCTAAATGCTTATAGAGACGATCTGGCTGATATTTCTTTAAAAGGTAAAGTTCAGTCAGCTCAATTTATAAAACCCACAAAAGCAGTCGCGTCAGCCCCTAGCAGTAGCCTAAGACGTGGCCCCGCAGAAAGCGACCCTGTTGAGAAAGAGCTTTTACGAGGGGAAAAAATAAATGTTTTTGAAGAGAAAAGCGGATGGTGCTGGGTACAAAGTTTGCGTGATGGATATGTAGGATATACCAAAGCTTCAAGCATTAACTATAAAAATACTGTTAAAATGACACATCAGGTAAATAGCCTGAGAAGCTTATTGTTTGCTGAACCAAATCTAAAAAGTTTTGTTAAAGGCCACTTATCCTTAAATGCAATTGTTTCCGTCATTTCTGTAAAAGACAAATTTAGCCAATTAGAATGTGGAAGTTGGATTTTTTCTGGACACATCCAACATATCAATATTTCCAATTTAACTTTTCTTGAGGCAGCAAAACTGTACCTAGAAGCACCGTATTTATGGGGTGGAAATAATAATTTAGGCGTTGATTGTTCAGGCCTTGTACAGATGGCAGCCCTTGCGATTGGAGCCATCTTACCACGGGATGCAGATATGATCGAAGATCATTTTACTGAAATTGTACCTTATACTAACGATGATACTATTTTAGAAATCAACGACTTATTTTTTTGGCCCGGACATGTTGGCATCTATGCCGGTGACAATATGATATTGCATGCCAATGCAACTGACATGAAAGTATCATATCATAATATTGATTTTCTACTTCCCCACATTGAAGCACAAGAAGGCACGGCTCTCAGATGTGTGAAACGCCCAAACTTCCCAAAACCAAGCATTCAAAAAGAAGGTTCAGTTTTATGAAGACAAAACAAACGAAAACCCCGCGAGCTTGGCAACGTATGTTAAGTGGGCGGCGACTAGATCTATTAGACCCAAGCCCTGTTGATATCGAAATAGAAGATATTGCACATGGTCTTTCACGTGTGGCCCGTTGGAATGGGCAAACATCAGGGGAATATTCATTCTCTGTTGTTCAGCATAGCGTATTAGTGGAAGATTTTGTTTCAACCATAAAACCAGAAACATCTGCAAAGTGGCGCATGGCGGCCCTTCTTCACGATGCCCCAGAATATGTCATTGGCGATATGATATCCCCTTTTAAAACGGCAATAGGTCTTGATTACAAATCGTTAGAAACGCGATTACAAGCTGCGATCCACATACGATTTGGCATTCCCCCAGAAATACCTGCAACCATAGAGAAATTAATCAAGCGGGCTGATCATGCATCCGCCTATTTCGAAGCCATACAACTTGCAGGTTTTAGTGAAGAAGAGGCAGCTAAACTTTGGAAGAAACCCGCAGTCATTCCAGATTATAAAATTCCTCCTCTCCCACCAGAAGAAGCGAAATTTGAATTCCTTAAACGATTTGATGAACTCTTGAAGGAATTATAAAATTTTATCGGTTTCTCTTGCATAATAATCTAGACCAGCTACCATATAAACACTTCAATATACTATTTAATTTTGATGGATGTCCTTTTTATATGCTCAAGTTTAACCAATCGCTTATTAAGGCTTTTACTCTAGCCGTCCTGATTGGAACTGGCAGTATTTTTATTGGCTACCTTTTAGACACGAATCTCACCAAAATTACAAAACACCTCTCGTCCCCAAAAAATGCCATCTATTCGAACCAGCCTGCACTTAATACCATTGGTGGCACTAAAAGCCCTCAAAAAGAAATAATTGCACCAGAAGCATTCACAGGTCGAAACATTCATCGAAAAGAGGTTACCTCTGACGATTATATGATGGTTACAGCCCATCCAGCAGCCTCTTGGGTTGGCGCACAAGTCTTAAAAGATGGCGGATCTGCCCTCGATGCGGTGATTGCAGCCCAAATGGTACTGAATTTAGTCGAACCACAATCTTCAGGTATTGGCGGCGGTGGATTCTTGCTTCATTGGGATGTAGAAAATAAAGAAATATCAGCCTATGACGGACGTGAAACAGCCCCATTAGGTATTGATCTAAAATTCTTTTTTCACGCCAATGGTAAGCCTAAAAAATTCATGGAAGCAGTTATAGGTGGCGCATCTATTGGCGTTCCTGGCTTGATACGAATGTTCGACTTAGCACGCAGAGATCAAGTTGCTAAAGGCAAAAAGAATGCACCATTAGATCGCCTTTTAAACCCAGCCATCGAACTAGCAAAAGAAGGTTTTCCTGTCAGTCCGCGACTCCATAAGCTACTTAGTAATGACACTTATTTTACCCCCGGTATGACTGCATATAATTATTTTTATGGATCTGACGGGCAACTTCCTAAAATTGGTGAAACACTTAAAAATCCCGATTTTGCACTGAGCTTAGAAAGCCTATTAACAAATGGACTTGATAGCTTTTACACAGGCCCCTTAGCAGAGAAAATCATTCAGGCGGTCCAAACAGCCCCCGGCAACCCCGGCAGCATGACCATGGAAGACATGGCCCTTTATACTGCACTAAATCGTCCAGCTACATGCACAAGCTATCGTACGAAACATCATATCTGTGGTATGCCACCGCCCTCGTCTGGTGGTATCACGGTTGCACAGATCATGGGTATATTAGAAGCAACAAACATCGATGCGATGACCCCACATAGCGCAGATGCCATACAGCTTTTCGCAGAAGCAATGAAATTATCTTTTGCTGATCGTGGAGAATATATCGCAGATAGTGACTTTGTAGATATTCCAACCAAGGCAATGTTAAATAAAACATATCTTCAAGTTCGTGCCTTAGAAATGGACCTAACGAAAGAAAAGAAAGAAAAAGCCGTTGCAGGTCATCCATCTGAAGATCATGCAAACCTTTATGAACCAGATAATTCCATAGAACTCCCCTCCACTACGCATCTTGTGGCAATAGATAAGGACGGTAACGCAGCGAGCATAACCACCAGCATCGAAACAGCCTTTGGATCACATCAAATGGTGGGTGGCTTTTTACTGAATAATCAACTGACTGATTTTTCAAAAAATGCTTATAAAGATGGTCAGCCGATTGCCAATAAAATTGAACCGGGGAAACGCCCACGTAGTTCTATGGCCCCTACCATTGTACTTGATGAAGATAACGAATTAAAGCTCCTCACAGGCTCTCCTGGAGGCAGTCGTATCATTGGCTATGTCGCCCAGAGTCTCATTGCCATGTTGGACTGGAACCTATCGGCACAAGACGCGGCAAATATGCCACGCTATCTACATAGAAACTGGAAATTAGAGTTGGAAAAAGATACTCATACCCCCGAGTTGATTGCAGATATGAAATCGCGTGGGTATGATCTAAAGCTTCCTGAAATGACCAGTGGGCTTCATATCATTGAACGCATAAGTAATAGTGAATTTCACGCAGGCGTCGACCCTAGACGTGAAGGTCAAGCATATGGGGACGATAATCTACCCGATGATATTAAAGATGCTTTCAATTTACTGTTTCAATAAAAAAGTCAAATTTCAGGAATGATTATGACTCCAACTTTAAGCGCGACCCTTCAAGGTTTTTTACTTGGTGGTGGGTTAATCATTGCTATTGGCGCACAGAATGCCTTCATCTTGAAACAAGGGTTAAAGAGAGAATATGTATTTATACTATGTAGTTTCTGCTTTATTTCCGATGCCTTACTTATCGCAGCAGGTTCTGCGGGCATGGGGACACTTGTTGCTAGTAATCCAACATTAACTAAAATGGCAGCTGTTGGAGGTAGCCTTTTTCTATTTTGGTTTGGTTTCAACAGTTTTAAGGCAGCCCTTAAGGGAGAATCTTTATCTGCTTCAAATGTAAAATCACCAACATCAATATGGAAATCACTAGCCCTCATCGCGGCCCTTACGTGGCTGAACCCACATGTTTATATAGATACGATTGTCATGTTGGGAAGTATCGCTGGTCAGTATGAACCTACATTACGCCTTTACTTCACCATAGGTGCTATGACCGCCTCTTTCATATGGTTTTATGGGTTAGGATATGGTGCTGTATGGCTTGCCCCAATCTTCAAAAGACCCAAAGCTTGGAAAGTCTTAGATTTTTCAATTGGCATTATTATGTGGATGATTGCTATAAGTTTAATTAAGACACTACTATAGAATGCATTTGCATTAGGAAATCTATTGACTCTCATTCAAAAGGATTCCATTCTATTCTTGGTCATAAGAATATCTTTCGCACGTTTTGCTTACTTGATATTTGACTTAGATTGGTTGGCACCACATGAAACAAATGATTTCACTTATTCAAAAAAGTGATGTAAATGCACCTTTTCAACGCGCTGAAATATGCCGAAACATTTGCTATGATGTATCCGAGCATTTAAATGCCGATATGGTCAGTATTTGGCTTTTCAATGAGCGGCAAGATAAAATAACGTCAGTACTTAATTACGACGCCTTAAGTGATAGTTTTTTATCAGGGGTAGAACTTCTACAAAAATTATACCCAAGGTATTTCAAAGAAATTATAGAAAATGTTTTCTTATCTGCACCAGATGTAAGAAGCCACCCAGCTCTTGCTGACCTTTGGACGCCCTATTTTAATAAACTAAACGTAGATTTCACCCTTCATAGAGATGGAAAACCATTAGGAATCATTTGCGTTGAAAATCGACGTTCTCAGATTTTTTGGTCTCAAGAACAAATTACATATTTGAGAAATATTTCACTATTAACATCACGGCACTTTTTATAGAAATAAAAAAAAGGCGAGATCGAAATCCCGCCTTTTAAATTCAATACATGAAGGTTAATCAATCATGTTTCTTAAACGCAAACGAAGTGCGTTTAGTTTGATAA
>CBFCZA010000205.1:0-5690 GCA_965602285.1 uncultured Curvivirga sp.
AATGACTAGTGAAATTGTTTTTAAAGGTACCTCATGTCCAAATCTTCTAAAGATAAGAAATCAAAACTTCGTTTTATCCCATTCGTTGGTAAAAAACTGGCAGAAAAAGCCGATAAAAAGGCTGTTGTATCTGTATTGCGTCTAAGTGGTGTGATTAAAGCGGGGGGGGGTATGAAGAAGGGCTTAAATTTAGAAGCCTTAGAAGAGGTTATTGAAAAAGCCTTTGAAGAAAAGCACCTTAAGGCCGTTGCTCTTTCTATCAACTCACCGGGTGGGTCGCCTGTACAGTCTGCATTGATTGCGGGTCGTATTCGGGAGATTGCCAAAGAAAAAGATGTACCGATCTTCGCTTTTTGTGAAGATGCTGCGGCGTCTGGTGGATATTGGTTGGCATGTGCAGGGGATGAAATCTATGCACATCCTTCTAGTATTGTGGGTTCTATTGGTGTGATTTCTGGGAATTTTGGTTTTCCGGCAATGTTGGAAAAAATTGGTGTAGAACGCAGGGTCTATACTTCTGGTGAATCTAAATCCCAACTAGATCCGTTTAAGGCTGAAAAAGCATCAGATGTAAAACATTTGAAGTCGCTGTTGAGTGATATTCATGAACAATTTATGGATTATGTCCGTACGCGCCGTGAAGGTAAGCTTAGAGAAGAAGAGAAAGTTCTTTTTTCTGGTAGTTTTTGGACAGGGGCGAAAGCAGCCGACCTTGGTCTTGTCGATGGGCTAGGGGAACTTCGTTCCGTGTGTCGTGATAAGTTTGGTGACGAAACTAAGTTTGTCGAAGCTGAAATCGAAAAATCATTCTTGCAACGTAAGTTGGGGCTTGGTGCTAAAATATCGGGATTAAGCATGGCATCTGTTGGTGAAGAAATTTTAACTTCCGCAGAAGACCGTTTTTGGTGGTCCCGTATTGGACTTTAATTATTGCCGTTAGTATCTTCCCTTGACCTTCACTATAGGACACAGTTAGAAATACATCATGTTAGGTTTTAGTTTTACAAAGATCATTGTCCTTGTTGCTGTTGTTGCGGCGGTTTGGTATGGATTCAAATATATTGAGCGTCTTCAGCGTATCGATAAAGGTGATCGTCGCCCTACTGAACGATCCATTGGAGAGCGTTTGCGTAAAGCTGCACGCTCCAAGTCTGGACCTCATCAAGGTTCTGGCGATCCCGATGTTATCGAAGATACAGAGAAATGCCGTAAATGCGGTGTCTATATCTCTGTTGATGCGAATAGCAATTGCGGCAAGCCGGGCTGTCCTTACTAAGGTCCAGCCCGCTTTCATTAATTTAATTTAGCTTAAGATTTTTTCGGATATAGAACGAACATGGTCCTTGAAGCACGTTTCAAACGTGGAGAGCAAAGGGATGCATACCAATGCTTTTCTAATTTCTCTCTGGTGACCTTATAGCTATATCCAACAGAGTCACTGATGATGAATTGATCATCAGCTGTATAGCCCGAAACAACCACAGCATGGTAGGAACTTTTTCTGAAATTTCGGATGTTGATGACAACGGGTAATCCTTGGGAAACTAAATATTTTAATTCTTCAACAGAAGCATTTTGAACAAAATCTGCTTTTCCAAAACCGTTGGCTTGCGCGGCCTTATGTAAGCCTTCCATGTCATTGCCACATACTTTTGTCACCCTATGGATGCTACTGCCAGATTGATCCCAAACTTCAAATTTATCATATTCTTTTTTATCATGATAGGACATCACCATAGCAAGTGATGTCGTTGCACAAGAATAGCTATCATATTGACTGATGATTTTGACCGGCATGGCGCTTTCTGCTGGTAAGTTTTGTGCAAAATCTTTTGGAATTTCAATTCCTGATAAAGAGTTACAAGCGTTTAATATAAGTAACCCAAATAGTATAGTAAGTATGCGCATTGATAGAAAATCCTTCATGATTAAGTTGGGTGTGATGTTTCTCTAAAGTAGAGTAAACGCTAGGCTTGGTTAACTTTAGGTTAACGACGAAGGATTTAGCTATATTATATTTTTAAAATTAATCTTTTGAGGCGAATATTTTAATATTTTTAAATGCTACTCGTTCATTTTTAAGTGACATATAAGCATCTGTATAGGTTCCATCATCAAAGAATTGTACGAAGGTTGGATATCCATGATCCTCTATTTTAGCAGATAGCTCAGGATTGTAATAATCATCATGTTTGAGAAATTGCTCTTGGCAAAAATTATGAAAATCCACTGGGTTTCTCATTATCAATGGTAGATAAGCGGTTTTTGTATAGCCCTAAGTTTCCTTTTTTTCAGGGTAATAGAATAGCAAATCAACATCTTGTCGAACTTCAATGCCAGAACTCAATGTTAACGCTATGCGGAAGTTTTTACCCTTTTGAATAGACTCTATGATGGTTGGGTTCTCTGAGAAGTCGTTACCTTCGTAAATTAGTTCATAGTTATTTTTTACTATCCATTCCATTTCTTCATATCGAACTTTGTTCATGAAGGTTAGGCCAATGTCTATCGTTTCATCATTGAAAACGACACCATAATTATAAAAACCAGGCCCACAGTTGGAATAACAATAATAATTTTGAATACCTTTAAAGCTATAGAACGGTTTAGTTCGTTCTAAATGTTTACCATCTGTGAAGCATAAGTAACGATCTTGAGATTTCTGGAAATTTACAAGTTCATAATTTTCGATGTAACTACCGCTGCCGACTCTATTTTTTATTTCATTAGAGGGGCGGATATAAATATTAACGGAAGCACCTTTATCATAGATTAATGTTAATTGATCGGGCGATAGTTCTGGTTGCCAATTGTCGATTTTATAATCAACTAACCTTGAAGTGGCTATGACTTTGCTGTTTTGATTAGTCTTTAGTATTCGTTTGAAGGGGGGAGAATTCATAAAAGAGACCAGTTTATTGAATTATAAAATATTACTCTATTATAGGTTGGGGTTAAAATGAAGAGAAAACTAAGCTTATAAGGGATGATTATCGATGAAATTACTTTCTAAATTTTGAAGTGCTAATTTAATGAGGATGATCAATTCACATTTGAAAAGGTTTATTCCTTATTTGGTTTTTAAGTGAAATGGTTAAATCGCGACTTCTTTTATTGCATATGAAATTCAATGGGTTGGTATTTTATAGCTTTTTTAGAAAAACTTTCAAAAAAAATAGTGTTCTTGTTTTGTGTTTTTAGAGAAAATTCATAGTTCTAAACTGTTGCTTCATCAGCAATATTTATAGTTGGTTGAACGTTCAATTATGATCCTTGAACAGAAACGACTAATCATCGACAAAAAACGACATTTTAACGGTTGATTAACTTTGTGAAAGTGGGTATTTGCTGCGTTGCAAACAAGGTAACAATTTAGTCACGGTAACATTTTGTGATGAAATATTTTGGATGCATAGGGGATTACCCCGACTTAATTAACTCGATATATTATAAGGATCGAACCAATGACAAATACCCTGCCGAAAAACCGGCCGGCCCGGCCTTTCTTTTCATCTGGACCCTGTGCAAAACGTCCCGGCTGGTCCACTTCCTGTTTATCTGGCGCGTCATTAGGTCGATCTCACCGTTCAGGTGAAGGTAAAGCTAAATTAAAGCAAGCGATTGAAGACACACGTGACGTATTAGGTATTCCAGCTAATTATAAAATCGGTATTGTCCCTGCCTCTGATACTGGGGCCGTTGAAATGGCGCTTTGGTCTATGTTAGGTGCACGTGGTGTTGATATGTGTGCATGGGAGAGTTTTGGCAGCGGCTGGATCACAGATGTGGTTAAACAGTTGAAACTTGAAGATGTACGTAAGTTTGAAGCAGATTATGGATTGCTTCCAGATCTGGCGCAAACAGACAAAACACGCGATATTGTTTTCACATGGAACGGTACCACAAGTGGTGTCAAAGTCGCCAATGGTGATTGGATTGCTGATGACCGCGAAGGCCTTACAATTTGTGATGCAACGTCCGCTGCCTTTGCAATGGATTTACCGTGGGACAAACTTGATGTGACCACATGGTCTTGGCAAAAAGTTCTTGGCGGTGAAGGTGCACATGGCATCATCGTATTAAGCCCACGTGCCGTTGAACGTCTTGAAACATATACACCACCTTGGCCAATGCCTAAAATTTTCCGCCTGACAAAAGGTGGAAAGTTGATTGATGGTATTTTCAAAGGGGAAACCATTAATACGCCTTCTATGCTTTGTGTTGAAGACGTACTGGATGCGTTGAACTGGGCGAAAGAAATTGGTGGCTTGCCTGCAATGAATAAACGTTCTGCTGATAATTTAGCTGCAGTTGAAGCATGGGTTTCTAAAACTGATTGGATTGAATTCCTTTGTGCCGATGAAGCAACCCGTTCTAACACATCTATTTGTTTAAAATTATCTGATGCATGTCCATTAGAAGGGGATGCACGGGCTTCTGCACCAAAGAAGATGTCTAAACTTTTGGAAGATCAAGGCGTTGCGTTTGATATCAATGGATATCGTGATGCACCTGCTGGCTTACGCCTTTGGGGTGGTGCCACAGTTGATACGAAAGACATGGCTGACCTTATGGGATGGTTGGATTGGGCTTATGCTGAAGTTTCAGCTTAATCCATAATTTCCACTTACAAAATTGATACAAATAGATTTATATATTGAAAGTTTAAGAAAATGGTAAAAGTACTTATTTCTGATAAAATGGACCCACGCGCAGAAGAGATCTTCAAAGAGCGCGGCATCGATGTTGATTTTAAACCTGGTATGACACCAGAAGAACTAAAAGCCTGCATTGGTGAATATGATGGTTTGGCTATTCGTTCTTCTACAACAGTAACACCAGAGATACTTGAGGCCGCTACAAACCTAAAGGTTATAGGTCGTGCCGGCATTGGTACAGATAACATCGATAAAGAAGCATCTACTGCAAACGGTGTTGTTGTGATGAACACACCATTTGGAAATTCTATCACAACAGCGGAACATGCGATTGCAATGATGATGGCATGTGCCCGTCAAATTCCAATGGCAAATGAATCTACACATGCTGGAAAATGGGAAAAATCTCGTTTCATGGGTGTAGAAGTTTTTGGCAAAACATTAGGTCTTATCGGTAGCGGTAATATTGGTTCAATCGTAGCTGATCGCGCCCAAGGTTTGAAAATGAAAGTCGTGGCATATGATCCTTTCTTATCAGATGAACGTGCCAAAGAATTGAATATGGAAAAGGTCGAGCTTGACGATCTACTGGCCCGTGCTGATTTCATCACGATGCATGTGCCATTAACGGACGGCACACGTAATTTGATAAACAAAGATAGCATCGCCAAAATGAAAGATGGTGTACGCATCATCAATTGTGCACGTGGTGGTATCATTAACGAAGCAGACCTTAAGGTCGCATTAGAAAGTGGAAAAGTTGCTGCGGTTGCCCTTGATGTATTTGAAAAAGAGCCAGCAAAAGAAAATGCACTTTTTGGTATGGATAACGTTGTTTGTACGCCGCATCTAGGGGCTTCTACTTCAGAAGCACAAGTTAATGTTGCTATTCAAGTTGCTGAGCAGCTTTCTGATTATTTATTAACGGGTGCAGTAACAAACGCCCTGAATATTCCGTCTGTTTCTGCAGAAGATGCACCAAAGCTAAAACCATATATGACTTTGGCGGAACAACTGGGTAGTTTTGCAGGC
>CBFCZA010000206.1:0-5676 GCA_965602285.1 uncultured Curvivirga sp.
AAGCATGAAACGTGGGCAGGTTTATTTCATCACGAATTTCCCCAGCAAAATCCAAATGAGGCGAATTTCGCATGCCCTGTACCGGTATCACTTTCGTTAAGGCGGCATCCGTATCAATATGACCGCGAATCACATTTAAGAAATCAATCTGTCCCGTCGCTTTTAAACGGCGGCTAATTTCAAAACCTTCGTCTTTCGTGATCCCATTCTCAACAACTTCGTCTGCCACATAACGTATGCCTACGATAAAATCATCACCCACACGCTTTCGAACCGCCGAAAGAACATCCATCGAAAAACGCATTCTATTTTCCAGCGAACCATTATAATCCCCCTCAAGACTATTTGTGCGTGGTGACCAAAAATGATCCATCAAATGTCCATAGGCCTCAAGTTCAACCCCATCAAGGCCAGCTGCCTGCATGCGCTCTGCTGCATCGGCATAATCTTCGATAATGCGGCTGATATCCCAATCTTCCATTTTCTTAGGGAAGGCACGATGTGCGGGCTCTCTTGCGTGGGAAGGCGCCAAAGAAGGCAACCAATCCCCTTTATTCCATCCCGTCCTTCGACCAAGATGGGTAAGCTGTATCATCACAGCAGCCCCATGTTCATGACAGGAATCAACCACCTCTCGCATCCATGGCACCACTTCATCCTTATAGGCAAGGATATTATTAAAGGAAGGCGGACTATCTCTGGAAACCACAGCAGACCCTGCCGTCATGGTAAGCGCAACACCGCCTTTAGCGCGTTCTTCATGATAGGCACGATAGCGTTCTTTAGGCATTCCATCTGCGGGATATGCAGGTTCATGTGCCGTGGTCATGATTCTATTTTTTAAAGTTAAGTGCTTTAATTTAAAAGGTTGTAGCAACGGATCATTACTAGACATTAATATCCCCTCGACAGGTTCATTCGATCAATACCACGCATCAGCAACACCATTGGTCTTACGAGCAATAAAATCCTTTAACGCATCGTCTGTCGACTGATCCATCGATGGGGCCTGATACTCATTCAACGATTTTTTCCATGCTGAATTTGCACGCGTCATAACATCAATAGATCCTTGTTCTTCCCAAGTTTCATAAGGGCGATCATCACTTAAATTACTTTCCCAATAGGCAGCTTTATAATTTTCCATTGTATGTTTACAGTTAAGAAAATGACTAGCAGGCCCTACTTCCGCAAAAGCGTCCATTGCTAAGCTATTATCATCAACATCAAGCCCCGCCATATAGCTATGCATCGCCCCACATAAATCCGCATCAAGCATGAATTTTTCATAAGACATCGACAGTAGCCCATCCAAGAAACCCGCTGAATGTAGCATAAAGTTCGCTCCACATTGAACTGCCGTCAATAAGGACATCGCCCCTTGTGCCATAGCCTGACCATCAGGTAATTTTGAGGTAGAAAAATTCCCAGAACACCGCAAAGGAAGCTTTAACCTGCGTGCTAACTGACCTATTACCAAACTTCCAAGGGCAGGTTCAGGTGTTCCAAAAGTAGGACTTCCTGATCTCAAAGACATCGAAGATAAAAATGATCCAAAGATCGTTGGTACACCTGGACGAACAAGTTGGGTAAGCGCACACCCCACCATCGTTTCTGCCAATGTTTGTGCAATAGAACCCGCCATCGTGATCGGCCCCATGGCTCCACCCATGATGAAAGGTAAAATAATTGTTCCCTGCCCTGCCCCTGCATACGTACGAATCACACGCGTCACCCCGCCATCCCAAACCAATGGTGAATTTGCATTCACATTACCCATTATTACACAATTTTGATCAACAACATCAGCCCCAAACATGACACGACACATTTCAATACTATCGGCAGCACGTTCTGGTGCGGTAACGCTTCCCAAAAAAGGGCGATCAGAATAGCGCATATGGCCATATGTCATATCCAGATGCCGTTTATTCACGGCAATGTCCGTAGGCTCACAAGTCACCCCACCAGAATGATGGAACCACGGACTAGATTGCGCCAACTTTACAAAATTGTTGAAATCTTCAAGCGTCCCATAACGCCTTCCCTTTTCAATATCCAAGGCAAAAGGTGAGCCATATGCAGGTGCCATAACAACTGCATCGCCGCCGATCTCAATATTATTCAATGGATTTCTAGCAAGTTGGGTGAAACGTTCAGGCGCGGTCTTAAGAATTTCACGCAACATATCAGGGGGAAATTTCAAATTTACATTTTTGCCTGTCACAATAGATGATTTTGCTCCTGCTTTTGTGAACAGGCGAACGGTCTCATCATCATCATGAATTTCCACGCCGACCTCTGCAAGGATCTGATCTGCAGCCTTTTCAATCTTAATCAGGTTTTTCTCTGACATAATATCATAAGTTGGAATATTGCGGATGATATATGGCGTCTCTAATGCGGGGCGCTCAATAGTCCCCGCCTTATTATGGTGTCGACGGCTTCCTGCCCGACCTTTTCTTTTTACTGATCCCTGTCCTATCGCATCCATAACATTTCCACCTTGCATAAATTGAATTACTGTAAGACTGATGTTTTTTGTGATAATCAGAGTAAATCATAATTTTAATTTGGTGTGACCTAGGAAAAATTTTATAATTAGGATAAATAAAACTAATGAGAAAGCTTAGATCCATTATCCCTTCTGCCAATGCTTTATTCGCATTTGAGGCCGCAGCCCGCTTACAAAGCTTCACCTTGGCGGCAGAAGAACTAAACGTATCCCAACCAGCCATAAGTCACGCGATCAAAACTTTAGAGAAAAATATTGGCAAAGCCTTATTTCATAGAAGTCATCGTAAAATTGAATTGACCCAAAAGGGAAAGAAATTCTATCGCGATGTGAGTGAAGGGCTTGAACATATTTATTATTCCGCCAACGAGTTGCAGCATAATAAAGAACGCGAAACCATGACGATTTCAGGTTCCACCTTGTTCATTCATTATTGGATGCTTCCCAGAATCAATGTTTTTGAAACTACATTTTCCCATTTAAATTTACGTCTACATTCAACGGATCGTGATGTTAGTTTACATACTGAAGGTATCGATATTTCGGTTCGTTTAGGGGATGGAAAATGGCCAGACTATGACACGACATTATTTGCGGATGAAATAGTGTACCCTGTCTACAGCCCTGAATATGAGAAAAAATATGGAGCGATAAAGAGCGCAACAGATTTATTAAACCACCGATTATTATATGTAGATGAACCTTTTCGCATTCGATTAACATGGAAGGATTGGTTTCGAAATGCTGGTGTACATGACTTTGTCCATCCCCAAGGCATCAATTTCAACGACGCCCAATTATGTATGCAAGCAGCATTAACAGGAAGCGGTATTGCGTTAGCATGGCATCATATTGCCGCCCCTATGATTAAGGCAGGCAGCCTTATTCGTCCGTCTCTATCAAAGGTCAAAGGTCAAAATGCAATGTATTTAATCACCCCTCGCCAAGGGGAAGGGGGAAAAAATATTGAAACCGTACAAAATTGGATGATCAAAGAAATGGTCCATTCGCTAGATAACAACTAAGAATGCACCGTTTTCTTTTATAGTGATGGTAGAGAGTATTTAGGCGGAAAAACTATCACCATAAGTCTCGCGAAGGGCTTTCTTTTGCACTTTTCCCATCGTATTTCTAGGCAATTCATCTACGAAGAAAACTTTCTTAGGCTGCTTATATTTCGCCATATTTTCCTTTAACGCCCCTTTAATTCCATCTTCGGATAATTCGTGCCCTTTCTCTTTAACAACAACAACCGCAACCCCTTCACCAAAGTCGGGATGGGGAAGGCCAATCACCGCAGATTCAACCACACCATCAATGTCATCAATTAGAAGTTCTAGTTCTTTTGGGTAAACATTATACCCACCAGTGATGATCAAATCCTTTGAACGTCCAATAATAGAAACATACCCTTGATCATCGACCATGCCTAAATCACCTGTGATGAAGAAGCCGTCTTCACGTAGTTCTTCTTTGGTTTTTTCCGGCATCTTCCAATAACCTTGGAACACATTAGGCCCACGGACTTCGATGGAACCAATAGAACCAATAGGAAGTTCTTCATCATTATCTGGATTTGTGATGCGAACCTCTACCCCCGGCAATGGATAACCAACAGTTCCCGCACGGCGTTCACCGTCATAAGGGTTAGACGTATTCATATTGGTTTCTGCCATGCCATAGCGTTCTAAAATAGCATGGCCTGTTTTTTCTTTCCATTGATCATGGGTTTCAGCCAACAATGGCGCGGAACCAGAAACAAACAAACGCATGTTTTTCACAGTCTCTTTATTCAAATTTTCATGAGCTAATAAACGTACGTAGAAAGTAGGAACCCCCATCAAGACAGTCGCCTTCGACATTGAAGCCATCACGGCATTTCCATCGAATTTGGACATGAAGATCACTTCAGACCCCGCTGCCAATGTGACATTTGTCGCAACAAATAAACCATGGGTATGGAAAATAGGCAGTGCGTGTATCAAAACATCTTCGCTACTGAACTTCCAGTAATCCTTTAAGGTATTTGAATTGCTCCATAAGTTTTCATGGGAAAGCATAGCCCCTTTTGAACGCCCTGTCGTACCAGATGTATATAGGATTGCCGCCAAATCATCCTTGTCGCGTGCAACAGCAGAAAAGCCAGTTGATTGTTTTGCAACCATATCAGGCAAGCTGCCTGAACCATCTTCATTCAATGTCTTTAATGCCGCCACATTGCATTTTCCCACAACCGGTTCTAGCGCATTGCGATTGCCCGATGCACATATGAAAACACGTGGCGAAGCATCCCCAAGGAAATATTCAACCTCAGAAGCGGTATAGGCAATATTTAAAGGCAAGAAAACGCCACCAGCTAAAATCGTACCAATATAAAGCTGTAAAACCTCAAGAGATTTATCAACTTGAACAGCGACACGATCCCCCGGCTTAACTCCTAAACTAACGAGGGCGGATGCATATTTTTCCGCGCCCTCAAATAATTCCCCATAGGAAGTTACTGTTCCATCAAGCTCTGTTGAGAATATCGCGTCATCGCGCCCTAAAGAGGCTGCACGTAAATTTCGAGCAAGATAGTTATCTTCATACATTGTCATTAACCTTTATTTTTCACGCCCTAATAAACGCGATACTTTTTGTGAGACTATAATCTCATCATTATTAATATAAGCTTCGTGATTTTTTTCTATATCATTCACATGATATTGATAATTCACCATACAGCCCCAAGAGTTTTTCATACCATTTGCCGTAATATCCCCAAGCAAATGAATATTTTCCAAACGTGCCCCATTTCCAAGATGAAAACGTGCAACAGGATCAACAGCCCCACCAGTGCGGCCACGGGCTTTAATGAAATACTTTGCTGCAAGTTTTGATAGATCCGCATTATCTTCAGCAATATCCATCACGGATTTATTGGTGTCAGATTTAGCCAATTTATCGATCAAGTCCAAATCATGTTCCAGCAAAATTGTATCTTCATTATCAATCTGGCTTAACGCCCATTTTCTAAATCCAGGTACTGGTGACAATGTAATGAAAGTATCAAGGTTTTTGAACTCAGCGCGTAAAGTTTCTACCACCTGCTTAATCAAGAAATTACCAAACGAAATTCCCTTCAATCCTTTTTGGCAATTTGAAATAGAATAAAATACGGC
>CBFCZA010000207.1:0-5627 GCA_965602285.1 uncultured Curvivirga sp.
GAGGAAGCGGCCTTCCATTGCGGCTGCAACCGTACCTGAATAAAGCACATCATCAGCCATGTTGAAGGCATCTGCAAATGTGGTTTTTTCATTCGCTACACGGAATAAATTTTGATTCGGAATGATAATGAGTGTGTCAACATAGCTTTGTAGTTCTTCGATGCCGTCTTCTGCAAGACGCATGCGACGGGATCCTTCGAACTGGAATGGTTTTGTAACCACACCTACTGTTAGGATGCCTGAACGTCGTGCTGCTTCTGCAATGACTGGGGCTGCACCAGTTCCTGTGCCACCACCCATGCCTGCGGTAATGAAGACCATATTAGCCCCATCAAGATCGTCCATGAGCTCTTCAATTGCTTCTTCTGCAGCTGCGCGGCCAACATGTGGCTGCGCGCCTGCGCCAAGTCCTTGGGTTAATGCGCTTCCCAATTGTACTTTGCGTTCAGCTAGAGAAAATTCTAATGCCTGTGCGTCGGTATTCGCGACAATAAATTCAACCCCTTCAAGGTTCGATTGAATCATATTGTTAACAGCGTTACCGCCGGCGCCACCAACGCCGACCACAACAATGCGTGGTTTTAATTCTGTAACCGGTGGCGGTGTGGTCAATTTTAAAGCCATTTTAGCCTCCTAGATGCGTAATTTTATTCTTGCCAGTTGCTGGATCACCCTCGATTCGCGAATCATCCAATTTCATAGATAAAGTGCTTCGCTATAATCTCAAACTGTTTTATTTACTTTTACTTAACTTTATTTGGTTTTATTTAAAAAAAGGTCTCTTTTAACCAATGTCCCATGCGTGAAAAGGTACCACCAGTCTTCCGAATTTTAGTTTTTTCAATATGCCGCGCATCACCGCGATTATCCACGGCATAAGAAAGAAGACCTGCGGCACAAGAAAACGCTGGACCGCTGGTTGCTTCTGCTAAGCCTGTGATTCCAATTGGTTTGGCGATTCTTACTTGTTTATCTAAAGTGCGTGCCGTCATGTCAGCAAGTCCGGGAAGTTGGCAAGCACCACCTGTAATGGCAACTTGTGGTCCCGCGTAGCCACTGACGCCGGATGCTTCTAAGCGATCCCGAACCAATTCAAGTGTTTCTTCTATGCGTGGCGAAATAATAGATACCAGATAGCTTTTAGGAATGGATGTAGGGGCTTCATTGCTTTCCCCAAGTTGTTGTACTTCTAAAATCTCACGATCATCATCGGTTGCTGGGACGCAAGATCCATGGCGGCATTTTAGTTTTTCCGCTTCATCTATTGGGGTGGAAAGCCCACGTGCGATATCATTTGTTACATGAATGCCACCAACTGGAATACTATCCGTATGGATTAAAGCGCCTTCGTAGAATACCGCAAATGATGTCGTGCCACCACCAAAATCAATAAGAAGAACCCCAAGGTCCCGTTCTTCCTCCGTTAAGGAGGCTAAGCCAGCAGCATAAGCGCCTGCGACTAATTCTTTAACGCCAAGGTGGCAACGGGTCACACTATGGGCAATGTTGCGAACAATACTATTCCGCACATTCACAAGATGCATTTTAACACTTAACTTGTCCCCATGCATTCCGCGTGGGTCTTTAATACTTGCTGTTTCATCAACAAGGAAACCAACAGGTATAGCGTGGATTAGTTCATGATCATGGCTTTGACCTACAGAACGGGCTTCATGAAGCAGCTTATTAACATCTTGATCCCTAATCGCGCCACCACCAATGTTTATATCTTTTAAAGTTAGGTGGCTTTCTGGACGTGCCCCGGCCAGACTAACGACGACATCAGTGATGGTAAGGCCTGCAATTTGTTCTGCTGAATGTATAGCAGCAAGGATAGAATTATAGGCAGCTTCCATATCGATAATAGCGCCATTCTTCACACCAGAACTTGCTTGGTGGCTCATGCCAATAACGCGAAGGCGACCTTGTTCATTTGCAACTGCGATAAAGCAGCACATTTTAGAGCTCCCTATATCCAACGCTGCAATTGTTCTTTCTGTCGCCAATGTTTTAATCCCACTATTCTTTATTTATGTTTTATCTGTGATCGAAATAATTTACGCGTTTTCTTCGTCCTCAAGTAAACGCTTTGCCCCTGACCCCGTCATGCGGATGATTGTTCTATCGGGCTGTCGCAAATCAATTAACTCTATATCTCTATTCAGCAGATTATGTTCTTCTATTAATGTAGATAGTTTTCGCCAAGCTTTTTGGGCCTCATCTGCAGGTAAACGGATGGATATTTTATTATCCAGATGTAACGTCCATCGGCGATCCCCAACCCACGCAGCCCCAACGACACGTTTCTTTAAACCGGGAACTTGATTGATAATATGCAATAGTTCCATGGTGTGCTTTGGGGCATCGTCACCTGTTATAACTTTTAAGTGATTGTATCGATTTACATCTGCCTCGCTGATTTCAATGCCATCACTATCGATTAAAGAATACCATTTTCCTTTTTGCCAGATCGCGGCAGGAACGCGTTCCTTTAATTTTACAATGATATGGTTGGGTAATTTCCGTTCAACAGATGCACTTTCAACCCAACCTAAGGCTTCAATTTTTTCTCTTGATGCAACGGGATCAAAATCCACTATAGGCTGCCCTCGTTTTACAGACAGGGCCTTCAAAATATCTTCACGTGAGGTTTCTTGCCTGCCGTGGACAAATACTTCATCTAAGACAAAACCTGCCTTCATTGAGGCATTTACACTTGACTGTTCGACACGTGAAATATGGTCTTGAATGATCCCTTGTGACCAAAGGTAGGCGGTCCCACCAATCGGTGCCCCAACGAGAAGCATGCAGACAAATCCGATTAAGGTTGGTTTTTTCCAGCTAGATTGTTTTTTTCTGCGGGTTGTCTTTCGCTTTTTTGTTTTTTTATTTGTCATTTTTTTTGACGCATTTAAATGTCGCATGCTGCTGCCTCCACCATCCAACTGACCAAGGCAGGGAAATCTATTCCCTTATAGGCAGCCTGTTCTGGTACCAATGACAAGGCAGTCATGCCCGGCTGAGTATTAGTCTCCAAAACAATTAGTTTTTCTGTTTTAGGATCATAACGAAAATCAGTTCTGCTGACGCCACGACACCCTAAAGCCTCATGTGCGCTTACGGCCAATTTCATAAGTTTTTGAGAAAGGTTTTCGTCTATTTCTGCAGGGCAAACATGAGTGGTTTTGCCATCGGTATATTTGTTTTCATAAGAATAGAAACCTTCGTGTGGGCAAAGTTCTGTAACCGTAAGGGCTTCATTTTCCATCACTGCAACGGTTAATTCTTTGCCGGCAACAAATTCCTCTATTAATGCATCACCGTAAGTCCAATTTGAAAGGTCAGGGGCAGGGGCGTTTTCTTCGACAATATAAACACCAACGCTGGACCCTTCGCAGGCTGGCTTAACAACAAAAGGACGTGGAATAGTATTTTCAGTTTCCCAAGCACCTGAAACAATATGTTCTTCTTTAATGACAACGCCATTTGCAATTGGAATATTTGCATTTTGGAAAACTTCAAGGGAGGCAGGCTTATCCATGGCTATGGCAGAGGCTTTCACCCCAGAATGTGTATAGGGAACGCCAAGGATATTTAAGACACCTTGGATATTACCATCTTCGCCAAAACGCCCATGCAAGGCATTAAATACAGCATCCGGCTTAACAGCTTTGATCAAGTCTATAAGGATAGATAAGTCTTGTTGAAGGTCATGGTATGTGACGTCATATCCTGCTTTTTCAAGAGCTTCTCCACATGCTTCACCGGAAGCCATAGAAACCTCACGTTCTGCAGACCAGCCGCCCATAAGAATAAGCACATGTTTTTTATCAGCTGTCATTTGTGCTGCCCTTTTGGTTCAAATTTGTTGTAGACTTATCGCCAATTCGTTTGATTTCCCATTGTAAATCAATATTAGAATGATTCTTCACCATTTGGCGAACTGCTTCACCTAAATTCTCAAGATCAGCGGCACTTGCTGTGCCTGTGTTAAGCATGAAATTACAATGTTGATTGGACATTTGCGCGCCCCCAACTGTTAAGCCGCGTCCGCCTGCATCATCGATAAGCTTCCAACTGCTATAACCATCAGGGTTCTTAAAGGTAGATCCCCCAGTCCGACTTTTTATAGGCTGAGATTCTTCCCGCTTTGTTTGTATTTCATCCATGCGATTGCGAATTTCTTGTTCTTCAGCAGCATGTCCCTCAAATTCTGCTTTTACAAAAATCCAATCGTTGGGAATTGATGATTTACGGTAGCTAAACCCCATATCACTATTTGTTATTTCATGAAGATCCCCATCAGGAGAAACAGCCCATGCCCGTTTAAGGATATCTTTTGTTTCGCTTCCATAGGCCCCTGCGTTCATACGAAGGGCGCCTCCTATTGTACCGGGAATGCCGCTCAGAAATTCTAAGTCTGCGATATGTTCTCTTGCCGCCGTTTTTGCGACATTTAGATCAAGTGCAGCACTTCCAGATGTGATTGTAAGACCGTCGTTTTCAATCTTTGCAAAGGCGCCTCCAAGACGGATGACAACGCCGCGAATGCCGCCATCGCGCACTAACAGATTAGATCCAACACCGATGACCATTACAGGAATGTCGGTCGGTTTGTTTTTTAGGAAAAACTGTAAATCTTCTAAATCAGCAGGTTTAAACAGAATATCAGCAGGGCCACCTACTTGAAACCAAGTCACACGGGACAATTGCGCATTTTCACTATAGCGCCCACGCACCGCAGGAAGGCGGTTTAGTAGATTGTCATGTTGTGTTTCTGTGGTCATTTTTATGTGTGTATCCCTATAATATTTTTGCAAGTTGTTCAGGAAGGGCATGCGCCCATTGTGTGATAGAACCTGCCCCTAAACATACAACCAAGTCGCCTTTTTCAGCCTTGCTTGCTATTAAGTCGGCTAATGCATCGGGATTTTCAAGTTCGCTAACATCACGATGCCCCCGAGTCATGAGGCCTTGGGCCAAACTAGATTTATCCGCACCTTCTATTGGTTGTTCACCAGCCTCAAAAACATCGGCTACAATCACGCTATCTGCATCGTTGAAACAGGCGCAGAAATCTTCGAATAAATCTTTTAGGCGGGAATAGCGATGGGGTTGAACGACTGCGATTACATTTCGTTTTGTGGCTGAACGCGCAGCCTTCAAAACCGCTGCTATCTCAACAGGGTGATGACCGTAATCATCAATGATAGAAATGCCATTCACTTCCCCTGTCTTGGTGAAACGGCGTTTAACACCGCTAAAGGATGCAAGGCCTTCTTTGACTTTATCATCTGATACATCCATTTCTAACCCGACCGCAATAGCAGCAAGTGAATTTTGAACATTATGTTCACCATGCATAGGTAAGAAAATAGATTTAATAGTGCGTTCTTCTTGGCCACGTAGATTTACCATCACATCATAATGGCACCCGTCACTATCGTTTATAAGGTTAATCGCACGAACATCTGCTTGTGGGCTAAATCCATAAGTGATCATGCGACGATCAGAAACTTTGCCAATCAATGCCTGTACTTCAGGGTGGTCGATGCAAACCGTCGCAAATCCATAAAAAGGGATGTTTTCAACAAAGGTCTGGAACGCCGCGCGAAGGGTATCAAAGT
>CBFCZA010000208.1:0-5621 GCA_965602285.1 uncultured Curvivirga sp.
GACCAGAACTCATTCATAAGGCAGCCTTAGAAAAAGAAGCTTTGGACATTGATGTTGATAAAATGTTGCAAGGATTTGCACGAAAGCTGGTACAAAATGGCGGCGAAATTATGAATGATAGTCCTGTATCCTCTGTTCGTTACAAGGATAAATTATGGCATCTAAAAACTTCAAAAAACCAATTTCAAGCCCCAGTTATCATTAATGCAGCGGGGGCGTGGGCTGATGAGATTGCCCAAATGGCTAACATAAGCAAAGTTGGCTTAGTCCCCATGCGCCGTAGCGCAGCTATTTTACCAGCCCCAGAAGGGTTCAATGTTGAAAAATGGCCTCTTTTTGCCTCAATTTCTGAACAATATTATGCAAAACCAGAGGCAGGAAAATTACTTGTTTCCCCAGCAGATGAAACACCGGTACAGCCACATGATGCATGGGTTGATGACATGATTTTAGCTGAAGGCCTCGACAGATTTGAACAAGCAACCACAATGAAAGTGACCCGTGTAGAAAAAAGTTGGGCCGGGTTGCGAAGTTTTGTTTCAGATAGAACACCCGTAGTAGGTTTTGCTTCACAAGAAGAAGGCTTTTTTTGGCTGGCAGGGCAAGGGGGATATGGTGTACAAACAGCCCCTGCACTAGCACACCTATGTGCCGATTTAATATTAAGCAAAAAACCCGCCTTACAGGATGAATTAGTTTCTGCCTTAAGTCCAAATCGTTTTACAAATTTTAAAGAAAGATAATATCATGGATGATCCAAAATATTTCCATTCTAACCACCGTATGAGCCAAGCAGTTACATATAACCAAACAGTTTATCTTGCTGGTCAAGTGGCTGCACCTGGTGAAAGCGTTACCGCCCAAACTAAAGAAATCTTAAAACAAATCGATTCGCTACTGGAAGAATGCAGTTCTAATAAAAACCGTATATTGCAAGCAACAATCTGGCTTGCTGATATGAGCGATTTCGCAGAAATGAATGAAGTATGGGATGCGTGGGTTTCTAAAGATACTCCCCCCGCACGCGCCTGTGGCGAAGCAAAACTAGCCACCCCAGATTATCGTGTTGAAGTGATTGTGGTCGCAGCGCAAAAATAAGTTGCCTTCCTCCATAGGAATATAGACGACACTTTATAGAAGCCCGGCGATAATGCGTCGGGTTTCTTTTACTTTCAAATCGCTAGTCAATCTATGGATATTATATAGATCTAATAAAAATGTTCTATTTTTACATTTTTTGAAGCAAATTTTTCAATGAAACATTGACAAAATGAAAAAATATAGTCATATGATCCGCGCGATTTACATTTATTTGTGTTACTTGAATATTCGGCTTGCCGACAGACTTAATTATCCCCTGACAATGTGAGCGTAGAATTTGCCGTATTTTTATTCGAGGTACGGCTTGGATAATGTACTCAGTTAGAGGAATAATATTATGATTACCGGTACAGTTAAATTTTTCAACTCCACTAAAGGCTACGGTTTTATCGAGCCAGAAGATGGTTCTAAAGACGCATTCGTTCACATTTCAGCACTAGAGAAATCTGGTCTTGGCCCACTTAACGAAGGTCAAAAAGTTTCTTACGAACTAGTAGCTGGTCGTAACGGTAAAGAATCTGCTGAGAACTTGTCACTAGCTGACTAATCAAAGTATTGATTTTGAAAAAGGCTCGCTTCGGCGGGCCTTTTTTTGCTTTGAAAATTAGAATTTAAAAATGAAATTCGAATAAGCTATGGACGAAATTATTCGATCCCGCCCATAGTTCAAAATTATCTATTTAGAAGTAACGCGTAAAACGTACTTGCACATGATCATCATTTCGCGAACCATATATAACTTCCGATGATGCCACATCTGTATATAAACGCGCCTCAACTTCAAATGACCAATAATCCGTTAAGCGCGTGCCAACTTCCATCGAAACTAATTTTGTTTTCTTATCTGGGTCATATAGAATACCAGCAAGAAAATTAGTATCATCTTCATCGTTTAAAGTAATTCGGCTGCCTATAAATACATCATTATCGTAAAGGGTTTTAGGGGCTAAACTATTGCGATCATCAAAATGATATTCCGCAATAGGACCTAGGTCCCCAGCATCACCAACAGAACCATAGAAAGTATATTCAACCCCAGTTGAAACCGCTGCAAAGCTATCGTAATTGTCCGCATTCTCATAAATAGCTTCGACCTTCAAAAGCCATTCTTCAATAGTCGCCTGCACATCAAGACTACTTCGGTCAATAATATCATAATAAGGAACAAGTACGGTATCGCCCGAAGCATCGGAACCAATAGCGAAACGGGGATCTCTACTCGTCCCACGAAATTGTGCGACACCAACATCCCAATCACCAAAAACAGTGGCATATCGTAAAGCAAAATCTATATGCTTTTTACCAGCAGCAGATTCATAAACGGCCTGATCTGTATCCACCACTAAAGAACCACGTAAACGTCCTTCTTTTCCAACAAAGGTTCGTTCTCTGAAATAAGGAAGAATAATCGCATTCAGATCACCCCAATCTTGTTGCCATCCAATATTGATCATTGGTTGCCCAAGTTTATCTTCTCCATCTGTATCTTCAACACCATCAGTTTGGTTTATAATGTCTACCAAATGACGGGATTCAGTCACGCCCCAGAACAGTTTATCGATGCCGATAGTTACATCCCAATCATCACCAATATGAAGGTAGCTTAACTCCCGAATATCACCATGGGTACGTTCGTCGTCATAACTATCAACACGGAGGTACGGTGTAAATTCAATACGATCATCCCCACCATTCCATTCATATAAAAATTCAGGGTGAATAATGATAGAACTATTTAACTTTTGATCTTTTTGTCCTGCTTGTTTTGCATTTTTCGAAAACATTCTAAAATCTGCAGCCACAAAACCAGAAGCCTCAAAAACAGAATCGTCTTCTGCAACCGCAGATTTTTGAAGCCCCCCTAAAACCAAAGCCATGGCTAGGGAAGCTATAATGCTAGATCGTATAGCAATCATCTTAACGTGCTCTTTTCAGACTATTCTTGTTAAAGTCTTTGTCGGTTAAACCCGTTTGAAATTCAATCTTAGAGAAATTCAAATATGTTTTCTTCCCTGTTTGATGATTAACCATCTCCATTTTATGGGCCCGCCAATGTTTATTTAAATATTGTTTAAACTCAGAATAAACCAATGTCTTCAACAATGAATCTTTACGATCATAGAAATCTACTTTTTGCTGGCGATATTCCTCTTTGTCATACCAATTTACCGTTTTCGTATAACCAGAGTTTTCATAGGTAGGTGTTTGTTCAAGAACGAAACATTCTGAATCGCCACAAGGTTCATCACGTAACCATTTATAGGTATATTTTTTAAGTTCTGACGCTGATAAATCTTCAAAGGCAAACTCTGACCCTACAAAAGGTCCAGATTTATTTTTAGATGAAATTCGCTTAACCCGTTTCAACGCTGGCAAGTAAAGCCATTGGTCATCAGCTTCTAAAATTTTAGAGAAGCTTAAAAAAGCGGTCCCTTTTACATCACGGGGTTTATCGAAAATCGTCAAACTTTTATCACCCACATCAAGTCCCGGCATTTCAAAAGATTTTTGACGCATAGCACGAGAGGATTCTTGCCCATGGCGGTTTACAAGTGTCATTTCCATGGTGGAAATACTATCACCATAGCCCTGATCACGTAGATCCCATTCTGCAGCTATTTCATTTCCCTTCTCCACGGCCGGGTCTGCTGCATGAGAAAGGTTGGGCGCAGCTATTGCTGCGACAACCACAACAAGACCTGCTAAATATGTCGAAAAATTAAAAGGGCGATCGTTCATTTTTGTTAAATTCCTAGATATTAAATTCATTTATTTCACTCCGCAGGTTGCAATTTTGCATTTTCAACTTTTTCAGCCTTATGACCGCCACCAAATAATAACAACAATGGAGGCAATAATAAGAAATCAACCGCCAATGCAATCGCAATGGTTATAGCCGTTAACAATCCCATGTCCGCATTCAAGCTAAAAGAAGAGAATGCTAGAACGACAAAGCCCATAATCAACACGGCTGTTGTCACCCAAAGGGCCATACCAACAGTTTTGAAACTATAGCGTACGGCATCTTCTGGCGATGCATTTCTCTCTCGGCGTGCGCGCACATATTTGCTTAAAAAATGTACTGATGCATCAACGATCAAACCAAGGCTTGTTGCCGCAATAACGGACACAGCCAAACCAACTTGTCCAACGAACACACCCCATAACCCAAAGGCCATTGCAGCAGGTACCATGTTAGGAATTAAACTGATCAAACCAATACGAACACTACCTAAGGCGACAACCATTGATGCGGAAATCAACACAAAGGCTATGGCAGTGCCGATCAACATTGATTTGATATTTCTATCTGCAATATGTGCAAACATAACTGAGGCACCAGTGCCTTCGGTATGCATATAGTCTGGTGTATTCTCTATTAACCATGCATCGCCTTCGGCTGCTAACATTCGAATGTCTTCGCTGCTGACATTGTCTAAAGTAATAGAAATACGGCTGGCTGATTTATCCACATTGATTTGGCTATTCAGATCCAACCCATAGGGAAGAGACATTTCATAAAGGAGTAAATATTGAGCCGCAAGATCACGCTCATCTGGTAAAATATACCAATCTTCTTTATCTCCATGCATGGATTTACTTAGACGTTTCATCACATCGGTAAATACATTCACATGTACAACACCGTTTTGAGTGCGAAGCCATTGTGCAAATTCTTCAAGTTTGATGAGGTATTCAGGATTAGAAATTCCACCTGATTCGCCTGCTCCAACAGAAAATTCTAAATCATAAATACCTGTAAGATTCTCACGGGTAAAATCACTATCCACACGGAATGGAATTGAATGGTCGAAATATTCTACAAAACGATCATCCAGTTCAATACGAGGAATTTGTGCAATCGTAATCACAACAATAATGCTCATACCTACCAGCAATTTTGTTCTATATTTAAGTACGAATTCCGCAAACCTACTCATAAAGCTTGTATTGTCTTCCGCAACAACTTTCACACGGAAAGGAATGATAGCTACAATCGCAGGCAAGAATGTCATAGACAGTATCCATGCCGCGACAACACCCGCAGCCGCAATATTTCCTAAATCATTAAAAGGTGGTGAATCAGAAAAATTAAGACTCATAAACCCAATCATTGTTGTCAGGCTTGTTAAAAATACTGGTTGCGTATTAATACGAAGGCTCTCGACAATGGCCTCGTGTTTAGAGTGCCCATTTCGCATTTCATGTAAAATCGAAACCAAAATATGGACACAATCCGCAATCGCAATCGTTAGAATAATAATAGGAGCCATTGCGGATGGCGGCGTCAATTTAACGCCCATATGTCCTGCAAAACCCATCGCAGATAGAACGGACAAAATGATAACAAGTAATGTTGTTATAGTACCGGAAACTGAACGTAAAAACCCAATCAATGCTATAATAATGATCCCAAACATGATCGGGATTAATTTCGTCATATCTTGTTCGGACGCACGGGGGAAAGAATTACTTAATGGCGTACGACCAGTAACCGCAACCTCTAACCCTGGATGCTT
>CBFCZA010000209.1:0-5608 GCA_965602285.1 uncultured Curvivirga sp.
TGTCATTAGCTTTTTCATACATCGCAAAAAGCTTAGGAATTGTGATTAAACTACGTTGAATATAGAAGACTGCAGAAGCTAATGTCGGATTACTATCATCATATAAAGCATCTAAAATAATAGGTAGGTTTGTTAATGCATCAATACGTATTGAAAGATCAGAAATGGCAGTGTTGAGACTGGTTCTGGACTCTTTAATTAACGGTGCGGCTTCGCTTTCTTTTAGAACAAGTGCATTTTGGTGACTGGTTAAAAATCCATTTAGATTGCCTAGTGTTTTAGTCATTTGGCCTTCTAATTCACTTAGAATAGAAGTCTGTTGTTCCATCTCTTGGATATTATTACGTTGTGAATCAAATAGGCCAGAAATAATCTTTCCATTCCAAATGATGGATGTCGCTGTTGCCGCACCGGTTAAAAGAATTACAAGAATTATAAGACCTGCCAGCTTTGCTGTGATGCTTTGGTGCCAAGGTTTTTTATTGATTTGCGTCTTTGTCATGTTATTTTCCTTAGCTTAAGCTGCTAATGCATCTTCAATTGCAAATATAATGTTATAGGCATGTTCTAAATTTTTATAGACATCTGAAGGCGTGCGTCCCTCTTCTAATGGAGGAAGCTCTATCGCGTTCGTATCATTAATTGCCACTTTTATTGCTACAATTTCAGCCAGTAGGGATTGTAATAGGTTTACAACATCAGAACTATCCGCTTTTCGTTCGATTGCATTGGGAATTACAACACCTCCATCAAGGTCAATTTTTGCATATTCTGTATTTAAATATTGTAATTCGGCAACAACTGATTGCGCATATAAATAGTTATCATTTGGAGTTTTCCCAACAATTTTTTCAGTGCTAAGTGCTGGTATTTCCACATTTTTCTTGTTTGCAAGATGTGTTAATTGCTGAACGATTAAAGAAGAATATTGATAGCTTTCTTTTGGTGCCTGCCCAGGAATACCAAGACTAATAATTTGGTCATGGATATTTAGAAGAGCTGAATAGATCTCTGTTGGGTTAGCATTTATACTTACTTTGGGTTCTGGTTCGTTTTTAAAGTTATAAATTTTATTTAATTCTTTTAAATCAGTAAGTTGTGATTCTAAACTTGTTAAAATATCATTTTCGTCCCAGCTTTTTAATTCCATCGGAGGAATAGATTTAATATCTAAGCCGTTTATATCTCTTAAGGCTTGGATTAATTCATGGTTTTTTCTAGCCTGCATATAAACATGACGAAGAGTTCTTGTTTGAGGTGTGACCGATTGTGACGCATCGACAGAAATGAAGTCAGACTTCTGTATCTGGCTTAATTTTGCTGAAACAGAGGATGTTAGCTTTGCAATTGAATTTAGATCTGCGGCTTCACCAATTGAGGGAGCTAGGCTTAGGCTAAAAATTAAGGCTAAGGAACGAATGTTTTTCAATGTTAAGAATCCCTGAAAAATGATTTTATTATTCTTTATTTCTTATTTAATAGAACTTTATCCAAAAGAAGGAACTTTACAAATTATTAAAGATAAAATTTTATTTATATTTAATGTAATAATTTTTACCAAATAGGTAGTAGAATAGTTATCTAATTGATTTTATGTTGATTAAGCCGCCCTCTCATTTTCTATTCTTTAGAATAAGTGTATAAACAAAATGTAGGGCGAGTATGAGGAGATGCCATTTGGCAAAACTATATTTTTATTATTCTGCAATGAATGCCGGAAAAAGCACTATTTTATTACAATCGAGCCACAATTATAAAGAGCGCGGTATGGAAACGATGATCTTTACTGCGGCTCTTGATGATCGATATGGGTTAGGAAAAATTACATCTCGGATTGGTCTAGAGGCTGAAGCTTTTCGTTTTAGTGCGACAGATAGTCTTTTGGCTAAAGTTGCAGAACAGCATTCAGAAACGCCCCTATCATGTGTTTTAGTTGATGAAGCCCAATTCTTAACGAGAGAACAAGTATTCCAACTGTCAGATGTAGCTGATGCTATTGGGATTCCAGTGATCTGTTATGGCTTACGAACCGATTTTCAAGGACGTCTTTTTCCTGGAAGTGACGCTCTATTAGGCTTAGCCGATGAAATGAAAGAGGTTAAAACCATTTGTTTCTGTGGAAAGAAAGCAACAATGGTCGTTCGTTATGACGATAGCGGAAAGCCTGTTTATGATGGGGATCAAATTGAAATTGGTGGGAATGATCGCTATGTTTCTATGTGCAGGAAACATTGGAAAGAAACATTGAAATTAACCACTTAATATAAAAAACCTGAAACATTTTATGATTGTTCCAGGTTTTTTATATGTTTTTAGATTTATTAATTACTTTAATGTTGCGGCACTCTGCCCAAATAAAACTTTTCTGGATTCTTCATCTGTAATTGTTGTATTTACATTGATGCTATCCGCCAATTCATAAGCTTTTATAGTAGCTGGGCGTGCGGCAATAGTATCAAACCACCGTTTTAGATTTGGAAAATCATTGATATCTTGCTTTTGACGCTCGTATGGTTTTATCCAAGGGTAACACGCCATATCAGCTATAGAATAGTCTCCAGCTAAAAATTCACGATCAGCTAACCTATTATCCATAACTTTATACAACCGCGCTGCTTCATTAATGTAGCGATCCATTGCATATGGAATTTTTTCTGGAGCATAAGTTACAAAATGGTGATTTTGGCCACACATGGGGCCAAGTCCACCCATTTGCCAAAATAACCACTGAGAAACGTCCCATTTCTCTCTTTCAGATACCCCAGAAAACTTTCCTGATTTCTGCGCGAGATATTGTAAAATAGCGCCAGATTCAAAAATGGAAATTGCAGTTCCATTGTCCGATGGTGCATTATCGACAATCGCAGGAATACGGTTGTTTGGCGCTATTTTTAAGAAATCAGGTTCAAACTGTTCACCTTTGCTGATATTTACTGGAATGACGTTATAATCGAGGCCTGTTTCCTCTAACATCATCGTTATTTTATGACCATTTGGTGTTGTCCAATAATAAAGATCAATCATCTAAATTAGCTTTCCTTTGTGGAAGAAAAATTGGGATACTTATTATAGTACTGATTTAAATTAAAAGGTATCCCAATTTAGAATTTCAAGAAGTCTTATGCCTTGCGTCCCAAACCATCAAAAAGATCTAACATACGATCAAACCATTCATGAACCTTGTCATCTTCGGAAATAACTTTTTTCTTAGCGCCAGCTGTCGCAAATAAGAATACCCCCATGAGGATGTAATCCGCATATGCTGGCTGATCTCCGCTAAGGAATGGTTGACTAGAGAGCATAGCGCGCAAAGGTGCCAATGATTGGGCGATCGCTTTAAGTTGATCGTCACTGGTATTGCTGAATTCTTCTAATGTCATACCGAATCGCTTTTCCCGTGATTCACGGAAGTAAACTTGATCTTCTTCGCTTAAGCTAGAGAAAACATCTAAGATTATATAGCGAAAAACAGCAGACATAACTTGAGTATTTGCCCAAGTTTCAATGAATTTAGCTTGACCAATTGCAATGTCATTACCCATGAGCGCAGGGGCTTCAGGATATGCTTTATCTAGGTAAACCGCGATGTTGAAGCTATCACTGATTGTGTTCTCGCCATCATCTAGAACAGGAACGGTCGCGCTATTTGAATGGGCAATTGCTTCTTTTTTCGTGAACTGGATAACTTCTGTATCATAGTCTAACCCTTTGTGAGCAAGGGCAAGTTTTGTACGCCAGCAATATGGGCTGAATCTGCGATTTTTGTCTGCACCCGAAAGGTCATAAAGCGTAATGGTCATTGTAAATTGATCTCCAAAATAAAAGTAAAAATATATATAAATGCAATTTGAAAATAAAATATGCTACTGGCATCTATTATGCTAGCTTTCTATTAATTTTATTTTAATTAATTTTGTAAATAGTATTATTTCTAATAATATTAAAAATATAATATTGATTGTATAATGGCTATTATTTCCCAAGAGTTATCTTTGCGGGAGGTATTTTGGGAGGGATAATGAATAATAAGTCGGCAGGTATTGGTGGAACATTACCCAAAACTTTTGCTGAACGTGGTTATTCTATTCCGTTTAATACTAATTTATTGTCTTTCACACGTTTGCGCGTTTCCGGAGAAAATGGAGTCGAAGCTTTACTTCCGGGGCTATCTGGGGCGAAGGGAACTTATATTGTTCCATGGAACACATTACCTGAGCTTGTTTCCTTTAGTTTACATGATCGAAAGTTATTTAAAGCTGTTTGCGAATTGGAAACATATAGCCCCATTACAATCAGAGCAGCAGTTTTTTTGATTCAAAAAGATGGGTATGACGGACCAGATTTAGCAGAGAAAGCTAAAAAATCTTATGAAAAATCTCATGAAATTAGCTTGATGACTAACTTTACCCTAATTGGGGAGGCTGTGAGACAAGTTGGTGGCGGTGAAGTGTTTAGCCCCACAGATTTGATCGATGAAGAAAATATGCGACGGGCACGTAATGGGTTAAAGAGTTACGCTGAAAAAATGGAGATAAATGCACAGGATTTATTAGATATTCTTGCCGGATGGGCCGAAATAATATCACCAGTTGGATCCCCGAATGGTGAATTTTCTGGTTTTTTAACAGAGACGATTATGAGAATGGTACAAACATCTGTAGAGCTGATTGATTGGGCCGAAGATGAGCCCCCAGAAGTTGCCATGCTAGCTCATCAAATCAGTGATATGACCGCAATGACCGGACGGATGGCCTATGAAGAAATTTCTAAGCTACATCAATTGGCTGCATCTATGTCTATTGTGCTTTCTCAATGGGAAAGTAATAGAAAAAAGTTAATTGAAAAAGTATCTTTGATTTCAAATATTTTGGATGGTTGGGAAGTGATTCTTGATAAATGGACTCACATCCAAAAGAAACAAGGTCAACAAAGAAGGAAAGCTATTGCTGAATTAGTTCAATACCTTCCTACACTTCCCAGCGAAATCCTCAATGAAACACAGAAAACCATATGGAACTCTTTGAGTAATCAGCAAAAAAACATTGCTGATGATAATTCAATAAGTGATGATAATAATTAATTTGATCGAAAAATTATTATGAAATTTTCTGAACTATATGGTTGAAACTTAATTCTATAGGTGACTATAGTTAGCATGATTAGAATAGTTTATTCTGATAATTCGATGACATAGGGTTTTGATGGATATTAATCAAAATAAAAAAGATGCGTTGAAAGCATTTCTAGGGCAGCTGAGAGAGCCACATCTTTTAACTCTTGTGGATGCGATGGATTTTGCCCGATTACATCAGGCCGAAGATATTCCTTATGATTTTATTTTGCAGAGTTTGCGCCCAACCTTATATCAAATGAGACCTCCACGAAAAGGAAACCCCAAGAGAATTCTATGCGATCCTTTTGAGGATATGTTGACACATCAAAAACTTGACGCAAAAGTTGTTACCCTGATTGCGCGCTCTTCCATAGAACCCATATGGAAATGGTTGAAAAAAAGAGGTGGCACGACTTTTAATTCTGCCTGTCGAAACATAGATCGAGCTTTAAAAGTTGGCGACGAGGAAGCTATTTGGGAGGCTAAATGCTATTT
>CBFCZA010000210.1:0-5596 GCA_965602285.1 uncultured Curvivirga sp.
ACATGTTCGATTAATAAAATAGTAGTGCCAGTATCACGAATACCTTTAATGACCTCTACAATTTCACTGATTTCTGTTGCATTGAGACCCGCCATCACTTCATCAAGAAGTAACAAAGTTGGCTCTGTTGCTAAGGCACGCGCTAGTTCTAGGCGTTTACGACCTGCAACCGTTAATCCACCGGCCTCTTGGGAAAGCATAGCTCCCATACCAACGCGATGGGCGACTTCTTCAGCTTTTGCCATTGCTTCATCACGGCGTTTAATACGTGTATGCGCCCCAACAGCAATATTTTCTAAAACAGATAAGTTCGCAAAAGGCTTAACCACTTGGAATGTACGGGCTAAACCTCCCTGACAAACCAAATGAGGTTTCTGCCCTGTAATATCGCGACCTTGGAAAGTAACGGTACCTTCCGTTGCTTTTAAGGCACCTGCGATGATGGAAAACAAGGTTGTTTTGCCTGCACCATTTGGTCCGATTAAAGATACGATTTCACCTTCATTCACATAAAGACTTGCATTTGAAACGGCAAGTAAGCCACCAAATCGTTTGCTGATACCATCAACTTTTAACAATGTTTCACTCATGACTTGGATCCTTTATTTGCACCAAATCGCTTTAATATTTTAGCCCATGCAAATTCTAGAAGCCCAACCAATCCTTTTGGAAGATATGCTAAAACCAGAATGAGGATGATGCCGAAGAAAACCAGATCTAATCCCGGACGATCCTCCCAGAAGAAACCAATCACAGACTTTGCAACTTCGCCAACGCCATGAATGAAGAAAGACCCAATAAGCGGCCCAAGTATCGTGCCCAACCCACCAATGATAGGCGCAAATAAAGCCTCAACTGATTTTGAAGGTCCATAAGCAATACCCGGATCTACAAACAGGAATTTCTGAACATAATAAATACCACCGGCAGCCATCATCGCAGCAGAGAAACAAATAGCCTGCATCTTCACTTTAAACGCATCAATACCAAGGGCGGCTGCGGCATCTTCATTCTCGCGGATGGCCACAAGTTGCGCACCAAAGCGGGACCGTTCCATCTTCCATGTCGCCGCATAGCAAATCATCAGAATAATCAAAATGGTATAGTAATAACCATAGCTTTGAAGGAATTCTCCGGCAAAAGTAAATTGGAATGTTGCCATCGATTGGTCTGGATCTAAATTCAGGTTTAATTGAACCCCACGTCCACCTTCTGTGATCGAAATCAATGAACGCGATAAAACATGGAATGCCTCCGCAAAGGCCAACGTGATCAAAGCAAAGTAAGACCCACGCAATCCATATCTAAAGCTTAAATACCCAACAACAGAAGCAATCATCATGGTCCCACCAATAGCGAAAAACATCGTTATCCATGGGTTAAATCCAAATTTAAATTGCAATAATGCTTGAAGATATGCGCCTGTTCCAAAGAATAAGGCATGCCCAAAAGAAAACTGACCACCATAGCCACCTAAGACGTTCCATCCTTGACCAAGCACAGCTACAAATAAGGTCAACTCAATAAATTCAATCCAATGCCCTTTGACGCCTGTTAATGGCAACAGAACGAATGCAATTGCCAGCAAGAACCAGCCGATTAATCTCGTACGTACACTCATGATGCTCTATTCCCAAATAGGCCAGTTGGCTTGAATAATAAAATCAGAATGAAAATTGTTGAAATGGTAATTAAACCAAGGCTTTCCCCTAAATAAAGGCGACCAAGTTGCTCTGTAATTCCAATAATGAACCCGCCGACAAGTGCGCCGACAAAACTGCCCATCCCACCCACAACAACAATAGTGAAAGCGATTAAAACAAATAAATATCCAAACTGCGGACTAACCGCATATGTCGGTGCAAGCAAACTAGCCGCAGCACATACACAAGCGGTACCAATACCAAAACTAACGGCATAAATATGTTTTACATTAATTCCGACAAGCTGCGCGCCTTGGCGTTCTTTTGCCACGGCACGAATAGCCTTACCTGTATCTGTCTTACTCATAAACGCCCAAAGGGCTGCGGTAATAAGAAGGGACCCTGCAAGGGCTGCTAATTCAGGGTAAACAACATATGTCACCCCTAAATCAATCCCATCCAAATCATAAGGAACCTGAACCTGTCGTTCATTCCCAGAGAAGAAGAACAAAGCCAAATTTTCAATAATAATTGAAATGCCTAAGGTCACCAGAAGAATGATTTCATCGCGCCCATGGCTGGCCTTTGAAATAACCGTATGCTGAAGCCCGTAGCCAAAAATAAAGCCACCGGGTACCACAATCAACATCGCTAAATAAGGATCGATGCCAAACATGCTCCATAAAAAATAAACCGCATACATGGCCAGCATTAAAATAGAGCCATGTGCAAAATTAATAATATGTAAAACGCCATAAATGAGCGTCAAACCTAACGCAACCAGAGCATAAACTGCCCCTAAAAATACGCCGCTTATTGCTGAACCCATCACTGTGTTCCAACTATAAGACGGCAGATCTAAACCTAAAAATTCCATTAAAAAATACCAATATAAAAATTTGGTGGGGCGAAAATACACCCCACCAAATTGTCAGTGTTATGCTGGGCGCGGGAAGATCGCTGGCTTGCTTGCAAAGTCAGCAGGTGAGATAACTTCGATATCACCGTTTTGAACTTGCATAACCATTGGTTTCGCACCTGTATTTTGGCCATTAACCATTTTAGTTGGACCATAAGGCATGATGTGACCATCCCATGTGCTTGATGCCATTGCTTCCATGATTTTACCACGATCAGCAGATGCAGCACGTTCCATAGCATCAGCAGCAAATTTCATTGCAGTATATGCAAGGAACACTTCGTAAGAGAAGCTTACACCATCAGCTTCTGTTTTCTTACGTAACGCTTGTGCCGCAGGGTTCTTTGGATCGAACCAATGGTTACAATCCATCACATAATCAGCCGCATCAGGGAATTCATTCACGAAGCGATATTGTGAAGACGCACCACCAAGAACAGAATAAATCGCCTTTGGCGCAACTTTTTGACGTTGCATTGTGCGTAAGAACAACACGCCTTCGTTATAATAATGCGATGGAATGATCAAGTCAGGATTCATTTCTTTGATCTTCAATGCAATATTACGGAAGTCTTTATTTGGTGTTGGATGAGGCATAATGTCCATCACTTCAAAACCAGCAGGCTCTAGACCTTTTTGCATGAGGCTAGCCATGTAGCTTCCAAATGGAGTTGTGTTTTCATGAACAATCACAACTTTCTTGGCAGGACTACCCGCAGCTTTATTGATATCAATAAGTCCATCAATACCTGTTTTAGTAATCAAACCAAAACCTGGGCTAAAGCGATAAGTGTTTTCTAGACCACGACCAACAATTTTGTCATTCACGCCTACGTCAACAACATGTGGAATACCGTGCTTCGCCGCAGCTTGTGTTGTCGCAAGACAAATACCAGAAGCATAAGCACCAACGATAGCAGAAACACCAGCATCGTTGAATTTCTCAACTTCAGCCGCACCGATTTCAGCTTTAGACTGCGCATCACCAAGAACAGCTTCAAGCTTAGCACCGCCCATAGATTTGATACCACCAGCATCATTAATCTCTTTAATAGCAGCCAAAGCACCATAACGACACTGAGAACCAGAGAATTGTAAGAAGCCTGTTACAGGGTGCACAACACCGACTTTAATCGTTGCAGCAGCACGTGCCACATGTGGTGCGCCGATAACAGATGTTGCACTAACAACAGCCGCAGCAGAAGCCGCAGTTGTTAGCAACTTCCGTCGGCTCATAGATAGGTTTTCATTTTTTTTAGTCATTAGAAATCTCCCAGTTAATTTAAAAGTTAAGTTTATTTAAAGTATTTTTATTATTTTTATTATTAGTCCTATTGTGAAGACCAAGTTCCGATATTTCCATCATCCCCCTCTTCGCTATAGTTTCGTGAAAGGGTCATGCGATATTGGTAGCGATCAGGTCGATAAAGCGCGTTGATATATTCAACAGGACGGCGATCCTGATCAAAAACCACGCGGCTTATTTTCAACAAGGCGTCTCCTACCGCCACCCCTAAATTCTCTGCGACAGCCGCATCAGCCAACGTTGCTGTAATCGTTTGATTTGCGGCTGTAACTTTAACCCCTGCTTGCTCTAACAATGCAAGCAACGGGTATTTAGATAGATCTTTCGAATTAAACCTAACCCCGACATCTTTAGGGACATATGTGGTTAGGTACGATAATGGTTCCCCGTCTAAATACCGAACACGAACAGCACGCTGCACCTCGTCCCCGCGATCTAAACCTAGGGATGCTGATACTTCTTTATCCGCGGGCTCATAGGCGAAATCCAACAAAGCAATTTTTGTCTCAAGCCCCATTGCCAATAGATTTTCAAGCAATCCATCAACAGATGATTCAATAGGCGCCGCAGACGGGCGATAGCACACTTGCGTTCCACGTCCGCGTTCACGTGTAACAAATCCATCACTTGCAAGTTCGTTCAAGGCACGTTTCGCTGTGATGCGTGATACATTATATTCGTCGGCAATTTCAATTTCACCAGACAGAAGATCACCAAAACCATAGGTGCCATCTACAATTTTTTGCCGAAAAACCATGTATATCTGGTGATATAAGGGCGTCTTAGATGTCGTCGAAACCGAAGTCGAAAAGTCTGTATGCATTTCTTTCTCGACAAAATCAGACATAAAAAAGTGACCACCTATAAAATACAGTAGGGCGGGATTATTTTTTAGTCGCCCTTCAATTGATATAATGATATATCATTAGTAATTTTCATGTCAACAATAGAAATTAAATAAGGAAATGACGATGCCAATCATCGAAGTAAGTTTGATTGAAGGTTACTCTTCTGAATTGAAAGAAGAACTTTTAACAGGATTTAGTAATTATGCGATCCATCGCCTAGAAGCACCAAAAGAGGGCGTCGTCGCCATTGTTCGAGACATGAAACAGGATAGTTACATGCGTGGTAAAGATCATAAGACCCCCGTTACCCCTGCACAAAATCCAATAGAGATGATAAAAGATTATTTGTCTTCCATGGAAAATAGAGATTTGGTAAAGGCATCAAGTTATCTATCTCCAAATATCGTTATGACATTCCCAGGAGGTGTTGATTTTCATTCATTAGAGGCTTTAGTTGAATGGGGTAAAGGTCGCTATGCTTGGGTCAAAAAGAAATTTGATCGTTTTGATTGTGCCTATGAAGATGATGGAATCATTGTAACCTGTCAGGGCACTTTATATGGAGAAGGCCTGACTGGTGCCCCCTTTGAAAACATCAGATTCATGGATTGGTTCTTAATCAAGAACGGTAAGATACACCTGCAAAGAGTATGGAATGATTTTTAAACATAAACCAAGATTAAGTGATTGTTTCTGCCAGCACAGCAAACTAATTCTTACTCATGCCCAAGATGCTAACGCGTAGATAGAGGAACAAGTTAAATGAATGTGTTGGATCTATTGTCCAGCGACGCTGAGGATTTAGGCGAGGCTGACGAGATTAACGTCATTGACCAGTTGGTTGGACTTGCTGGTCTCAACGTAATGGATGTTGGTTGCG
>CBFCZA010000211.1:0-5592 GCA_965602285.1 uncultured Curvivirga sp.
GGTTCTGTAATTTTGGCGGGCGTTTTGCTGAAAATGGGTGGGTACGGTTTCCTTCGTTTCTCTATCCCAATGATGCCTTTGGCTAGTGAGTATTTTGCAGATTTTGTTTTCTGGCTCTCTGTAATCGCAGTTGTTTATACATCCCTTGTCGCTTTGGTGCAGACTGATATGAAAAAGCTAATTGCTTATTCATCTATCGCCCATATGGGTTTTGTAACAGCGGCTATCTTCTCAATGAATGAACAAGCAATAGCAGGATCAGTGATCCAAATGTTAAGCCATGGTCTTGTATCAGGTGCTTTATTCCTTTGTGTTGGTGTTGTTTATGATCGAATGCACACACGTGATATTGATGCTTATGGTGGGGTTGTTCATGTAATGCCACGCTATGCGTTCTTGTTCATGTTCTTCACAATGGCATCTGTTGGTCTTCCAGGGACAAGTGGTTTTGTTGGCGAGTTCTTAATTCTAGTAGGTGCTTTCCAAGCATCAACTTGGTTGGCTGCTGGTATCGCTACAGGGATGGTTTTAGGTGCTTGTTATGCTTTATTCCTTTATCGTCGGATTATCTTTGGAAAGATTACAAAAGATACCGTTAAGGTAATGGGTGATTTAACACCACGTGAAATTTTGATCTTTGCTCCATTGGTTCTATTGGTACTTTGGATGGGTATCTATCCTAATAGTTTCCTAGACCCTATTGGTGCATCTGTTAGTAACCTCGTTGACTCCTATCAAACAAGCCTTGCTGCTGCTGCGAATACCGCTACAGCTAGCCTTGGTCAGTAAGTAAAGAAAGAGGCATAAATAAAATGACTGAACTGCCTGTTCTATTCCCGGCTCTACCGGAAATCTTTCTGGCCATAGCAATTATGGTTATGATGATGGTTGGGGCCTATTCGAAAAGTGATAATACATTAGGTATTGTTTCTACTTTGATGCAAATAACATTGATTATCACTGCTTTCCTCGTCATACGCGGGGGGGGTGAAACTCAATTGGCAATGAATGATTTATTCATAGTTGATGAATTTGCTGTTTACATGAAACTGTTAATACTTGTAGCAAGCTTCTTGGCTATCGTTATGAGTAATGGTTATATTCGCCGTGAAGGTATGGCGAAGTTTGAATATCCAATCCTAATTGGCTTTGCTACATTAGGTATGTTGATGATGGTTTCTGCAAATGACCTGATGTCTCTTTACATTGGTTTGGAACTTCAAAGTCTTTCATTATATGTGATTGCAGCCTTCCAACGTGATAATGTTCGTTCTACAGAAGCTGGTTTGAAGTATTTTGTACTTGGTGCTTTATCTTCCGGCATGCTTCTTTACGGTATGTCCATGATTTATGGTTTTGCAGGATCAACACAATTTGGCGCTCTTGCTAGTAGTTTTGCTGGTGACGGTGGTGCTCATTTTGGTGTGATTGTGGGTGTTGTATTCATGATTGCAGGCCTTGCTTTCAAAATATCTGCTGTACCATTTCATATGTGGACACCTGATGTTTACGAAGGTTCGCCAACTCCTGTAACAGCGTTTTTTGCTGTTGCGCCTAAGATTGCAGCTATGGCGATTTTACTTCGTGTTCTCATTGGACCATTTGGTGGCTTAACATCAGAATGGACCCAAGTTATTGTCGTAATTTCAGTTCTATCCATGTTAATTGGCTCTTTTGCTGCTATCGCACAAACCAATATCAAACGTTTGATGGCTTATTCTTCTATTGGTCATATTGGCTTTGCCTTAATCGGTTTAGCCGCGGGGACTCAGGTTGGTGTTGAATCTGTACTGATTTACTTAGCTGTTTATCTTGTCATGAATATTGGAACATTTGCTTGCATATTAAGTATGAAAGTAGATGGCCGTATGGTTGAAAATATTTCTGACCTTGCTGGTTTGAATAAAAACAATCCTGTTATGGCAATGTTGATCATGATTTTCATGTTCTCTATGGCTGGGATACCACCAATGGCTGGGTTCTTGTCTAAGTTTTTCGTATTTAAAGCTGCTATTGATGCTGATTTAGTAGTACTTGCGCTTATCGGGGCTGTTACAAGTGTTGTTAGTGCATTTTATTACCTTCGTATCATTAAGGTTATGTATTTTGATGATGCTGCTGAAAAGCTAGATACGGTTGAAAGTGGTCAAATGAAATTGATCTTAGCAGTTACCGGTTTTGCCACAGCTACATTAATTCTTTATTTCCCAATGGTGACTGATCCTGCCTTGAAGGCCGCGTCTTCATTGTTTGGTAGTTAATAGATTAGTGACAATGGACTCTATGAAGTCAACTTTAGTGCATATGCCCGCAGGATTTACCTTGCGGGCATTGCCTGTTGTAGGATCGACAAATGATGTCGCAAGAGATCATATAAATGATGCCAATGCATTAGGCCCTATAGTTATTTGGGCAGAGGAACAAACAGGCGGTAAAGGGCGCAGTGGTCGCCTTTGGGATTCACCTAACGGTAACTTATACAGTTCTATCTTAATTAAAGATGTTGGCCCTCTTACTATTGCATCACAACTCTCATTTCTTACAGCTATTTCAATGAGAGCGGCTTTATCAAAACTGATTCCAAAAGAATCAGTAAAATGTAAATGGCCCAATGACATACTTGTTAATGGTTCAAAAATTTGTGGAATTTTACTTGAATGCGGTAGTGATAAATCTGCTAATAATTGGGTTATAATTGGAAGCGGGGTCAATGTTTCACATAAACCAACAGACGCCCCATATTCTGTAAGTCATTTAAAACAATTTAATGAAGATATTTCTACCCATATGGTATTATCTTTATATCTAAAAGAATTTTCTGACCGTTTACAGGTATGGAAATCTACTGGCTTCAATGAAATTCGTGAAGAATGGATACAAAACTGTTTTGGATTAGGTGAAAAAATTGTTGCGCGACTTGCTAATAAGGTAGAAGAACATGGACATTTCTTAGACCTTGACGCTGATGGCGGATTAATCATGGAAAAAGAAGATTCATCCAAAATAACGATCACTGCGGGTGATGTATTTGTGAAAGGCCCACTTGATGCTTTTAACAATTGATTCTGGTAACACTAATGTTGTTTTTGCTGTTTACGATGGTGATAATCGACTTGGGGTTTGGCGTTGTGTAAATGATGCAAAACGAACAGCCGATGAATATGCTGTATGGCTTCTTCAATTGATGACCTTTAAGGGTATAGAATTTTCTCAAATAACAAATACAATACTAGCGAGTGTTGTACCCGAAGCATCTTTTAATTTAGAAAGCCTATGTCGTCGTTATTTTCCGGGAGATCCCCTTGTTGTTAAATATGGCAATGATGTGAAACTTGGCATGAATATATTGATAGATAACCCTAAACAGGTTGGGGCAGATCGTATTGTAAATGTGATTGCTGGCTTTAAAAAATATGGTGGCCCCTTAATTATCATTGACTTTGGAACGGCCACAACTTTCGATATTTGTGATAAAAATGGGGATTATTATGGCGGTGTGATAGCGCCAGGGCCAAATCTTTCACTCAAGTCCTTGTATTTAGCCGCAGCGCAATTACCTTTAGTAGAGATAAAAGTGCCAAAGTCTGTGATTGGAACAGACACAGTTACAGCAATGCAATCTGGAATATTTTGGGGCTATGTGTCCATGCTTGATGGTATGGTGAAAAGAATAAAAGAAGACTTCGGCCAAGAAATGCGTGTCGTAGCTACAGGAGGCTTGTCTGAAATCTTCGCTGCCTCTACAGAAACAATAGAAGAAATAGATCGCGGATTAACCCTTGATGGGTTGGTTGAGATATTTAAAAGAAATAATTGAAAAGAAAAAAGAAAATATGAGTGGATACCACAAGTCCGGCACGCCGGGCAAAGACGAATTGCTATTTCTTCCGTTAGGTGGATCAGGCGAAATTGGCATGAACTTAAACCTTTATGGTCATGATGGAAAATGGTTAATGGTCGATTTCGGTATCACCTTTGGTGATGCTACTACACCTGGAATTGATGTTATTTTTCCAGACCCTACTTTCATTGAAGAACGCGCGAAAGACCTTGCCGGTCTTGTACTAACCCATGCACATGAGGATCATTTAGGTGCAGTTCCATATCTATGGGATTGTTATGACTGCCCCATTTATGCAACGCCTTTTACTGCTGCCGTTTTACGTAAGAAACTTGCTGAAAGTGAATATGTAGGAAAAGCAAATATCATTGAGGTTCCACTGTCTGGCCGTTTTGATGTAGGGCCTTTCAATTTAGAAATGATTTCTTTAACACATTCAATTCCTGAACCAAACGCACTGGTTATCCGTACTGCTGCTGGAAAAGTGATGCATACGGGAGATTGGAAACTTGATCCAAACCCTATGCTTGGACGAAATACAGATGAAGAAGCCCTTATCAAGGCTGGCGAAGAGGGTATCACGGCAATGGTTTGTGATTCCACAAATGCCCTTGTTCCGGGGCGATCTGGTTCTGAAGGCGATGTGAGGGATAATCTTGTTGACCTAGTCTCAAAATTAGAAGGCGGTGTAGCCATTGCCTGCTTTGCTTCTAATGTCGCACGGCTTGAAAGTGCTGCTTATGCCGCACAACAAAACGGCCGTGCTGTTTGCCTTGTAGGAAGGTCCCTATGGCGTATGACTGAATGTGCGAAGGAAACTGGATATTTACAAGATATGCCACCTTTCTTGGAAGCTTCTGAAGCAAAAAATATTCCTTCCCATAAGCTTCTTTATATTTGTACTGGTAGTCAGGGTGAACCAAGAGCAGCCTTATCAAGGATAGCACGTGGTGATCATCGCGATGTTTCATTTGGCAAAGGTGACACGGTTATTTTCTCTAGTCGAGAGATTCCCGGTAATGAAGTTTCAATTAATCAGGTTCAAAATGGCCTCATTGAAAATGGTGTAACGCTAATTACTGCTGATGATCATGAAATTCATACTTCTGGTCATCCAAATAAAGATGAATTAGCACAAATGTACCATTGGATTAGGCCATCGGTTTCTATTCCAGTCCATGGTGAATTACGTCATATGATGGGGCATGCTCAATTGGCGAAAGATTGTCAGGTACCACATGGGATTGTTCCAAAGAACGGCGCCCTAATTAGCATCACTAATGATGGTGCAGAAGTTATTGATGAAGTACCAAACGGTCGTTTGGCTTTAGATGGTCATCGTATAACGCCATTAGATAGCACATCGTTACGTGATCGACGTAAGATGGGGTGGGGTGGTCTTGTTTTTGCTACGGTAGCTGTTGATGCAAAAGGGCGTATTTATGGCGACCCTAAAATTTCAGTAGAAGGTTTACTTGAAGATCATGAAACTGAAGAGTGGGCCGAACTAATTACAGCGGCAGAAGATGCTGTTAAACGAGCTGATAAAGTAGAGCGTACGGATGATAAAAAACTCACCGAAAAAATACGTGTAGCATTACGACGACAAATTAACGATATCTGCGGTAAAAGACCAAAGGTATCAGTTCATCTCATAAGAATTTGAATATAAGAATGAATTAAGGGATTTAAGATGATCGGGAAATTAAACCATGTAGCCATTGTTGTTACTGATTTAGAAGCAGCAACAA
>CBFCZA010000212.1:0-5586 GCA_965602285.1 uncultured Curvivirga sp.
TATTGTTTGGGAAGTTCATGTCGTCACGCTGAATTGGGGCACTCTAGATAAAGGAGGATGATATGAGATATCTTAAAAAAATAATGATCACGACCGCATTTGTCGCCTTCGGTTCTTTTATGAGCGCACCGGTCTTTGCAGCTGGTGTCTGCGGGCCTCATGAAAAAATTGTCAGCCAATTAGAAAATGGATTTGAAGAAGCTCGTACAGGATTCGGTTTAGCCGGAAACGGTGGGATGGTTGAACTCTTTGTTTCAAAGGCTAAAGGGACATGGACATTCATGTTGACCCGCCCTGATGGTTTGACTTGCTTGATGGCGACTGGTGGTAACTGGGAACATATGACTTTGGTTGAAAAAACGGCTGAGGAAATGATGTGATAAACCCTATGAGAATACGATTGTTTGAATAGGCACCTTTCTTAAATAGAAAAGGTGCCTTTTTAATTATGGTGCCTGATGGATGGGGGCGGTTGGATGAAAAGCATAGAAAGAAAACGCAAAATCCACAAAATAAACCACATCTTTACCATCGTTCGTGGCAATCACATTTCCTACATCTTTTCCATCTGCTATCCATGGCTGATCAAGGGCTGAGCTTTGGCCCTTACTCCATTCTATGCGCGTACCGTCTTTAGTCTTAATATGACCTGCAGATTTTAGGTACTTAAGGCTCCAAGCCTCTGATTTATCGCTTAACGAAACAACACGTTCTAAGGGCTTTATGTCTTTTGGAAGATCACCTTTATATAAAAATGGGTAACCATTGTCATAGCCTTCATAGGGGTTAGCACCATATCGGCGCATGTTTTTATCATTGGGCACGAGGAGTTGAGCTGTTGGACCTGTTCTTTTTAGGAAGTTTTCAAAGCTTTCCAACCGTGATGGCACAATAGGAAGAAGGCTTCCCATCATTTCACCGACAATGGCTGCTCCTGTGAACTGTTGCCACCAACTTTCAGTTTGCCTATCCCACATAATGAGGTCTGAATGGCGTAATTTTCCAGTTGTACCAAAGGTTAGTATCTTGCCCTCTACCCTACGATCAAAAACGATTGCAGCATTGCATAAAGGGCAAAATGTAATAGCGACAGGGATACTGCCCACCGTATCATTTACAATTTCATGCCACATTAAAATGCGTAAAGGGTAGGCTTTTTCTTCTCCGTTTAGGGTCAGTCCTATCACGGGTTCTTTTGCATCGATGGTGGTGTTATTTGATGCATGTATGAAAGTTGGTTCATCGATAGGAGGGATGCCATCCTTTGAGGGACCACCAGAAAGTATTTCACTAAAATCAACAGAACTACGTGTGAAATCTGTGTTGGGCCATGCATATGCCCACTGGGGGTTTGCCTTTACATTTGATGATGAAAATATTGGTAAAATAAGAAAAGATAATATGAGTGCCGTAATGGCTTGCCCTTTAAATTTAATAATCATGATATCACCTGCTACCTTTCAAAAGGTAGAATGAAATAAATTGGCTTTTAAGGCCAATAACTCACGTTAACAAATTGGTGATTAGGATAAAAATGCAGATGGCCTGTAAGCCGGGTTCTGTCCTCTCCAAGTTTAAGGTTGCCCTTAGAACCTGCGGGGATGATCATTCATCTGGGATGCTTGTCGCCAAACACCTCGTTGCAACCTACCCGAACGATGATGCGAAAACACACCTGTAAGCCTTACCTTACGACCGTTCCTATTCGGTTTTGCTCCCGGTGGGGTTTACCATGCCCAACTTGTTGCCAAGTCAGCGGTGCGCTCTTACCGCACCCTTTCACCCTTACCCGATCAAGATCAGGCGGTTTCTTTTCTGTGGCACTTTCCCTAAGGTCACCCTCGCCGGACGTTATCCGGCACCGTGCTTCCGTGGAGCCCGGACTTTCCTCAACTCAACTGGTTTCCCGTGTCGAGCCGCGATCATCCAGCCATCTGCGTTGGTATGTCTAGTGGTTTTAATCTTAAAAGACAACTGCAGATATGCCGTATGATTAAAAACGTCCTTCGTGATAATCTTGAAAGGCTTGTAATACTTCTGCCTTTGTATTCATGACAAAGGGGCCACCGCGGGCCACTGGTTCATTTAATGGTTGGCCTGAAAGGATAATAATGCGCGCTCCAGTATCTCCGGCAGTCATATGAACTTCTTCCCCATCACTTAATATGGCCATTTCTTCTGGGTTAAGAGAATTCCCCTCATTGCCTATGCTTAATGTGCCTTCGATTCCATAAATAATCGCATTATGCCCTGATTGGATAGGTTGCTTAAAACTGTCACCAGCAACGATGCTTACGTCTAGGTAGAGAGGTTGTGTTGCTGGTGCTTCTATTGGACCTTTGGTGCCGCCATTTGTTGTTCCGGCAATGACTTTTATGCGGGTGCCTGATTCTAATGTCTCTACAGGTAGGTCTTTTGAAAGGTATTCTTGATAGCGAGGTTTAGACATTTTTTCCGAAGCAGGAAGATTTATCCAAAGTTGAAACCCTTTTAGCAGCCCATTTTCTTGTTCTGGCATTTCGGAATGGATTATTCCGCGTCCTGCTGACATCCATTGAACATCGCCTTCTGCGATTACGCCTTCGTGGCCTGCGTTATCCTTATGGCGCATACGACCATTTAAAATATAGGTTACTGTTTCAAATCCACGATGAGGGTGATCAGGAAAGCCGCCTAAGTAATCTTGAGGTACGTCAGATCCAAACTGATCTAACAATAGAAAAGGATCAAGCATATCTATATGAGGTGTCCCAATAACTCGCGTTAATCGCACACCATCACCGTCAGAAGCAGCCATTCCTTTTATTTTTTTGATTATTTCACGCATTCTGAAAGATCTTTCTACATCATGAATAGAAGGGAGTTAGATTATTAACTTAAACATCTAGATAGCTTTATTGTGCTTAAATTACATGAAACCTGAACTTGGGACAATAGAACTAAGGAAAACCAACTGTTTCCTAAATCGGTTAAATTTTTATCTAACTGTCAAATAAAAATTGAAAGTCTCTATATATTATTAATAGTTTCAGAATTATTAATGTTGTGGCATATTTTCATGATTAGAGATTAAAAAATTTATAAAAAAATATTTTACTATGGGCTTTTTACTGCTGAGGATTATGAAATGACAATACCTTTGGATATTCCAACAATAGAAGATGTTCGTGCTGCACATGAGCGTATAAAGCCTTATATCCACCGCACTCCCGTTATGACATCTGAAACGTTTAATAAGATGACAGGTGCAGAGATTTTCTTCAAATGTGAAAACTTACAAAAGGCAGGTGCTTTCAAAGCGCGTGGTGCTTCTAATGCGGTTTTCTCTTTATCTGAAGAAGCAGCAGCAAAAGGTGTTGCGACACATTCTTCTGGTAACCATGCCGCATCACTATCCTATGCCGCAGGGCGCCGTGGGATTCCATGTCATGTGGTAATGCCAGAAACTGCGCCGCAAGCAAAACAAGATGCTGTGACCACGTATGGTGGGCATATCACCCTTTGTGCGCCGAGTACTGAAGCGCGTGAAACTACCCTAGAAGGTATCGTTGAAGAAACCGGTGCGGATTTTGTTCATCCATATAATGATCCACGCATCATTGCAGGGCAGGGGACAGCAGCTCTTGAACTTCTTGAAGATGTAGGTGACTTAGATGCTATCGTCGCCCCTATTGGTGGTGGTGGAATGATCAGTGGCAGTTGCATTACATGCGCTGCGGTTTCACCAAAGACAAAAATCTATGCGGCAGAACCTGAAAATGCTGATGATGCATATAAGTCATTTAAGACGGGTGAATTGGTTGAATATGATGCCCCCCAAACAATAGCAGATGGCCTTAAAGTACCATTGCGAGATCGTACATTTCATATTGTCACCACCTATGTTGAAGACATTCTTCTGGTGACAGAAGAACAAATCGTCGAGGCGATGAAGCTGGTATGGCAGCGTATGAAGATCGTGATAGAGCCATCTTCTGCCGTGACTTTAGCAGCTATTTTTGCCAACCCTGAACTTTTTAAGGGCAAACGTATTGGTGTGATGTTTACGGGTGGAAACGTTGATCTAGATAAATTGCCTTGGATGAATAAATAAGTGTGAGCATGAATACTTAATAACGAATGTGCCGAAGGGCATTACAAAATTTGGAGATGAATAATGAGTTATAATATCCCAGCAGAAATCGGCATGGCCGTTGAAGACGTTGATACACCGGCACTATTGGTCGATCTTGATGCGATGGAACGCAATATGGATTTGATGGCTTCTTTTGTAAAAGAAAAAGGCATTCGTCATCGCGTACATGCAAAGACACATAAATCAGCTGATATGGCTAAAATGCAAATTGCAAAAGGCGCATGTGGCGTTTGTTGTCAAAAAGTATCAGAAGCGGAAGCTATGGTTCGTGGTGGTGTCACTGATGTTCTTGTGTCAAACGAAGTTGTGGGTGAACGTAAACTTCGACGTCTTGCTGCAATGGCAAAAGAAGCACGTATCATCGTTTGTGCAGATGATGCAGGCAATATAGACGACCTGAACCGTGTTGCTGGTGAATACGGTGTTATTCTTGAAGTATTAGTTGAAATTGATGCAGGTGCAGGTCGTTGTGGTGTTCAACCAGGACCAGCTTGTGTGCCATTGGCAAAACAAGTTGAAGCCGCGCCTAACCTTAAATTTTCTGGTATTCAAGCATATCAAGGTAAAGCACAGCATATGTATGACTTTGCTGAACGCAAAGCAGCAATTGAGCTATCTTGTTCAAAGATTAAAGATTCAATTGCCTTGTTGACTACTGAAGGCCTTGAGTGTGACATCATTGGTGGTGCTGGAACGGGTACATATGAATTTGAAACTGAAAGTGGTGTTTATAACGAACTTCAGTGTGGTTCATATATCTTTATGGATGTTGATTATCAAAAAATCCGTATGGAAGATGATCGTGACATTGATACTTTTGAAAATAGCCTTTTCATCTTAACAACCATCATGTCTAAAACTAAGATTGAAAAAGCAATTTGTGATGCTGGTTTAAAAGCACAAAGCGTTGATTCTGGAATGCCTGCTATTTATGGCCGTGATGATAATGTCTCAGTTCTTGGTGTATCTGATGAACATGGTGTTTTAGCTGATCCAGATAATGTATTGAAACTGGGTGATAAATTGAAACTTATCCCGGGGCATTGTGACCCAACAGTGAATGTTTATGACTGGTATGTTGGATACCGTAACGGTCGTGTGGAAGCTATTTGGCCGATACAAGCTCGTGGCATGAACCTGTAAGAGGATAACATAATATGTATATTATTTCAGAAGAACTCGCGCAGGAAATCATGACAGCGGAAGAGGCTTTTACCTCTGTTGAATCTGTTTTTGCTGCTATGTCAAAAGGGGATGCCTATAACTTCCCTGTTATCCGTGAAGCAATTGGCTATGCTGATGCGCTTTATGGTTTTAAATCTGGTTTTGACCGTGTCGGTAAAACACTAGGCCTTAAGGCTGGTGGCTATTGGCCAGGGAATATGGATAAAGGTTTAACAAATCACCAATCTAGTGTTTTCTTGTTCGATCCCGATACAGGGCAACCTTGT
>CBFCZA010000213.1:0-5580 GCA_965602285.1 uncultured Curvivirga sp.
TTTTCTTGGGATCTACTTGTCGATATATTAGGCGCACTAAGGGCTTTGCTGATATCGTGGGACCCACAAAAGCTACATTCTAATAAATGTTTTTCTTTTTGCATGTCAAAAGCCGCAGAATCTTTGAACCAGCCTTCAAACTCGTGATCATTATTACATTTAAGATTGAAGGAAATCATACCTAAATACCCAAGTTTAAATTGCAAAAGTTAAATCTATAGCAGGAAAAATCAGTGTTTAGATGGATTTTTTTGCCGAACCATATATATTTGGCGACTATCTAACGGAAAGACAAGTATTTGTCACCTTTTCTATTGAATTAACACTATTTATAGGATGAAGAGCCTATGGGGAATGGATCTATGAGTGCCTCAAACGTCGCAGAACCACTTGGGTTTGTGCAAAAATGGATGCCAGAGGATTTATCCGATAAAACAGTGTTGGATTATGCCTGTGGTGGCGGGCGTCATGGGATCTTAGCCCTTAATCGCGGTGCGGATGTAACTTTTGCAGACATAAAGTTAGATAATTTAAAAGACCAAGCCTTAGTATCCTCAGCTTTTCTTTTAGAGGAAGATTTGGAAAGAGAAGCAGATCAGGATGACGAGGCGGAAGAAGGTATTTTTTGGCCCCTTTGTGGAGAAACATTTGATCTTGTGATCGTTACAAATTATCTTTATCGCCCACGTTTAAAGGATATCTTTGGCTTGGTGAAGGTTGGTGGAATGATTATTTACCAAACATTTGCTGAAGGGAATGCTAGATTCGGGCGACCCTCTAATCCTAATTTTTTGCTGCGCCCTCAGGAATTATTAAATATAGCCCAAGAAGATTTCGATGTTTTGCATTTTGAGCAGGGTGACATAGAAATACCCTCACCCGCCCATGTTCAACGCATAGTCGCTATACGCCATTAAACAGCCTTAAAGCTAAATTCACGTCCATTTTTTAGAGAAGGGACCATTGCGCGTGCTTCCTCAACTTTTGATAAATCTAATTTCGCATGGACAATGCCGGGCGTTGTTTTGCCATCGGCTAATATTTCTCCCCAAGGGGAAATAGCAAGAGAATGACCATATGTTTCGCGTCCGTCATCATGCAACCCTGTTTGTGCAGCAGCGACAACAAAACAAGTTGTTTCGATTGCACGTGCCGTTAAAAGAGTATGCCAATGTGCTTCACCTGTTTTTTTTGTGAAGGCAGCAGGATTTAAAATAACCTTTGCCCCATTGGCAGCAAGAGTGCGATGTAATTGTGGAAAGCGAACGTCATAGCAAATGGTCAGGCCTATGATACCCCATGGCGTATCAACGTTGACCGCTTCTTCGCCGGGGCGAAATAATTTGCTTTCGCGATAGCTTTCACCGCCTTCTAGGTCTACATCAAACATATGAATTTTATCATATCTGGCGCATATTATCCCTTGATCATCGATGAGGATTGCACGATTTGCCATGCGGTTCTCATCAGGTAATTTGATCACTAAGGAACCTATATGAATCCAGATGGACAATTCTTTTGCCAAGGCTATGCAGCCGGATAAGAAAATATCATCCTTTTCAAGGCGGGCTTCTTTAACAGATTCTGTTCTGTTCATTTGAACCAAATTTGCGACTTCAGGCAGAGAGATAAATTTTGCACCATCAGCTGCGGCCTCACGTATCATTGGCTCAGCAATGTCAAAGTTTCCTTTTATTGAGGTAACTGAAGTCATTTGGATCATGGCTAATGGCAAAATCATGAGGCTCTCCACTCTTTAGTCATTTGGTCAAAGATTACGCATTCAAAAAAGTTATTTAAGAAGCTTATCTAAATTTCCTGAACGGTTCAAAGCCATAATGTCATCACAACCACCAATATGTTCATCATCAATGAAAATTTGTGGCACTGTTTTGGCTCCTTGGGAACGTTTTGACATCTCGGCCTGACGACCATCTTCTGTCCAGATGTTATATTCTGTGTAGCTTACACCTTTGCCACTAAGTAGTTTCTTTGCAGCACTGCAAAAGCCACACATTGGGCGCGCGTAAATTTCAATAAATGCCATTGTCATATCCTAAGTTAAAAAATTCTGATGCTGATATAAGCTGTAGCTTTGAATAATTCCAGACTTGTTTTGGGAAAACTCTGTTGAATGACAAGATAAAACTAAAAAACAGGCGTATGTGGGCGAATAACGCGGGCAATTGTGAAGACAAGAACTTGCCTTGCTCCCGCTTGTTTTAAACATTTTGCGGCTTCTTCCACTGTACTTCCCGTCGTGAAAACATCATCTATCAAAATGATGCTTTTATCTTGGATAAGATTAAGAACTTTAGGTGTATGAAGTTTAGGAATATCGAAGGCGTTCCTTAGGTTTTTCTTGCGTGCACTAGGGGATAAATGCCCTTGTGATTGTGTGTTTTTTACACGGGTTAATAAGTCCATTTTAACAGGAATGCCAGTCTCTTTAGAAAAATTTTTGGCCATTAAGGCCGCTTGATTGAATCTCCTCGAAAGTAACCTATTTCGATGTAATGGAATCGGTATGATCAAATCTGCGTGATCGTAAGCTGCATGTTGTTTAGCAAGCATCGATAACCAGCGACCAAAAAGTGGGGCGACTTCAAGGCGGTCACCATGTTTAAACTTTAGGATAAGGTTTTTGCTGGTGTCATCATAGGCAACGACCGCACGTGCATGATCATAAAAAGGCCGATGAATAAGACAGGCACCACATAACCCTTCTGTGGAATGAGAAGAGGTGGAGATATTTGATTCAAAAGGGAACCCACAACATGTGCAGCAAGGCTGGCCTAAGAATGTAAGGTCTGACCAACAATCCTCACAAAGACTTTGTGCGCTTGAGACATCCTTTGTGCAATTTAGACATTCCGGTGGAATAATATCGTTTAAAACCCTATTTATCAGAGCGGACTTATGGATAAATTCGGTTAGAAAATTTAAAATTATATTTCTGCCTTGTATGAAAATAGTTAATCATCAGACGTTAATCGATCTATCGTATCCAATAATTTAACGATATTAAAAGGCTTGGTATGGTAATCTGAAAAACCAGACTCCATTCCCTTTCTAATAGTGGATTCCATGGCATTAGCACTTAACCCAATGACTGGTATATCTTTTGTTGAGGAAAACTTCTTTAATTCGTTCATTGCTTCTATGCCATCCATACCGGGTAGATTGATATCCATTATAATCAAGTTCGGTTGATGTTGTTTGGCAAATACAATGCCCTCTTCAGCTGTTTCCTTATGGGCTAGCGTGAAGTTTGGTATTTCTTCAATAATATCTTCCATCAATAGAAGGTTTGCTAAATTATCTTCTACATATAGGATTAATTTATCGCCCTCAGGGGTAGAATACTCTTCAAAATCGGCTTCTTTTTTATCTTCAATATTATCCACTGGTGTTGTGGTTGGAAATTCTAACCAAAAGGTTGAACCTTCATTTTGAATACTATTGAATCCTATTTTACCGCCCATGGCTTCGACAATTTGTTTCGTTAATGCAAGGCCAATGCCGGACCCTTCAACATCGGTTTGATCAGCCCCTAATCTGTTAAAAGGTTGGAATAATTCTTTTTGTTTATTTTCGGCAATGCCGTGACCATTATCAACGACACTTACACGATATGTTTCATTCGCCCCATGTTGACCACTAAGCCAAATAGTATTCCCTTTAGGGCTATATTTGATCGCATTACTTAATAAATTTATAAGGGCCTGTTGGAAGCGAACCTTGTCGGCTTGAATGAACGGTATGTTGGTTCCAAGGTTATTTTCAATGTTAATATTGTAAGGGCCAGCCATTTGTTGTGCTATAGGTAATGCATTTGAAATTATTTCTTCTAAATCACATGCTTCAATAGAGAAGGCTAGATTACCGGCTTCGATTTTTGAAAGATCAAGGATGTCATCAATTAACTTTAGAAGATGAGTACCAGAAGAATTAATTTGCTGAACTTGTGTGGTCTGGCGCTCATCCAGATTAGAGCGGCGGCTGGATGTTAAAAGCTGTGAAAATCCAATGATCGCATTTAGAGGTGTTCGTAATTCATGGCTAACCGAAGAAAGAAACTCTGATTTGGATTGGTTTGCTTTTTCTGCCGCTTTCTTGGCTCTATGTAATATTTGCTCACTATTTTTTTGCTCTGTTAGGTCGCGTAAAATTCCTGTATAATTGGTACCAACAGATGTTTCTGTGTGACTTACAGCCAAATGCATGGGGAATTCACTGCCATCACTTCGAACTCCAATAACCTCACGCCCAAGACCAATGATTTTAGCGTCGCCTGTACGATGATAATTTCCAAGATAGCCGTTATGTTGTGACCGGTGTGGTTCAGGCATCAGTTTTGATACATTCTTCCCAATGACTTCGGAAGGCACATAACCAAATATTTGCTGCGCGGCTTTATTAAAGGAAAGTATATGACCTTTATCATTGATACTTATGATAGCATCAGCCGCATTCTCTAAAAGATTGCGAAGGTTCTCTTCTTTATCTCTGATTTCATGTTCAGTTTTTTCATGTAAGGCAACATGATTTCGTACGGAATTAATAAACCCATTGCTTACTTGAATTAAGGTGCCAAGTTCAGTGTGCCTAACAGATTTATCATTTTCCAGTTGAGTTTCCCCAGGATCATCGGAGTCTGCCTCATCCAAGGTAAAAATAATTTTCCTTAATGGTCGCAGAAGTCGGAAATACAAATAAAAACTGGTTAAGATAAAGAGCGCAAATAAAGAACCAACAAGGATTAACCCAGACCGCTGTAAGAATGTGATGGTTTCATCTAACGAACTGTTAATGGCATCACTGTTATTCTGATATAAATTAATTAGGTTTTTTTCTAAAAAATTAATAGCATTCGCAGTGTTTGTATCATCAAATTTTACAATTTTGTCAATTTCATCAAGAGTTTTTCCCTGATCAGACATACGTTCAGAAATGTTGATTAAACGGTGATATTCTCTGGTCGTTCGCACTAGAACCGCTAATGCCTTTTTTTCCTCGTGGTTTATGGAAAGATGTTTATAGGCTTCTAATACGATGTTGATTTGTAGCATTTTGTCATTCGCCACAATCAAATGTTTTCGATCTTTACGTAAAAGGAAATTTTTAAAGTGATGGATAATACCATCATAGCCAAGCAACCCCCGTAATTGTCCTAAAAGTAGAGATTTACGAGCGGCCGTTTTCTCAAATTCAATCCAAGTCTGGTTTACTTTCTGGGCGTCATGGATCGCAATATTTGACATGGTGCCTGCAATGACAACTGAAAATAATAATCCTAAAGAGAGGAACCAGCCAAAGGTAGAGATTCTGATACTAGGAAGCATATTAATTTACTCCCCGACTTTTTATTTCATTTAGATAAACGATTCTATTATTTAGAAGATTTACTAAGCCATAAACATCTCTCGGCTCTTTCCCAGAAATGCTTTCAAACCGTGCATAGGTATAAAAAGGACTTATGGGTTTTGTACCATTCGTAACGTCAACATATTTAGCTATTAGGGAATGCAGAATGCGTGTAGACAAAAGGAAAACTTGGCTTGGTGTGATGTCGGTTAA
>CBFCZA010000214.1:0-5574 GCA_965602285.1 uncultured Curvivirga sp.
GATCAATGACCTTTATTTGTGGAAGGTCGGGGCCTTTAAAGTAATGATTTATACGATCTAGTTCTTCTTGAGGAAGCTTTAGGGAAGAGTTTTTAATTTCTGCCCATTCAGCTTCTACATGTGCTCTCACTTCATCGATACCACGTTCATGGACTAAAATTTTAATCCGTGCTTTGTATTTATTATCTCTACGTCCATAAAGATTATAGACCCTTAGCGTTGCTTCTAAATAAGAAAGTAAATCACGTTCATGGACAAAATCAGATAGGGGCTTGGTGATCATAGGTGTCCGGCCTTGACCGCCACCAATAAGGACTTCGAATCCCAGTTCACCATGGTCGTTATGTTTTGCTAAAAGCCCGATGTCATGAAATTTTATGGCGGCGCGATCATGTGCTGATGCTGTCACCGCTATTTTAAACTTTCTTGGCAAGAAACTAAATTCTGGATGCAAACTAGACCATTGACGAATGATCTCGCAATAGGTTCTAGGGTCAATAACTTCGCCGGCGATAGCACCTGCATATGGGTCTGATGTTGTGTTTCTAATGCAATTACCGCTTGTTTGTATCGCATGCATCTCAACAGTGGCTAATTCATCTAGAATAGTAGGCACATCCTTAAGAATAGGCCAATTAAACTGAATGTTTTGCCTTGTTGTAAAATGCCCATAGCCCTTGTCATAGACACGGGCGATTTCAGCCAATTTATGCATTTGTGTAGCGTTGAAGCTGCCATATGGAATAGCGACCCGTAACATATAGGCGTGAAGTTGCAGGTATAAGCCGTTCATGAGGCGGAGAGGTTTAAACTCCTCCTCAGTTAATTCACCAGAAATACGGCGTTCAACTTGATCTTTAAATTGCTCGACGCGTTGCGATACAAGGCGGCTATCAAATTCATCGTAGCGATACATTTTTTTATCCTTTGTTTCGCTTAAAAGCTATGGAAGCTATCGGCTATGGCATTAACTGTTGAGTTTTTTCCAAATTGTGGGTGTGTCGTAGGGCCATTTGCACGAATGCGTTCTTTCATATGTTTAGGGATTATTTTTTGACCTATTCGTTCAACAGGAACTGTATGGGGATCAACTATTATGCAATCCCCAAGGGCTTTAATACCTTTAGCCATGAGTAAATTTAAATCTTCATTGTTGTGTACTAAAAGTGAATGATTGATGTCATCACTCCACTTGTTGTCATCTGCAAGATAAAGAACATGCCCTTCTACTAAATCATTAGCAGTTAAGATATGGGGCGATAATATATTGGATGGCATTTTTTATTCCTCTCAAATGGCCTGAGTTAAATGGGGCGTTTCCGAGGTAGAGTTAATATCGGTGGTTAATTGTTCCGTCGCAAATTTTGTTACGTCACCAATGACAAGAAGCGATGGACTTTTTACACGATGGCGCAATATTGTTGCTTCTAATGCGGCCAAATTTGTTTTTAGTACCCGTTGGTTTTGACGGGTTGCATTCTCAATAATGGCTGCAAGGGTTCTCGCAGGAAGACCAGCTTTTAAAAGTTTACCTGTAATTATTCCTGCATTTTCAATCCCCATGTAAAAAACGAGGGTTTGCCTTTTTGTGGCTAGGTGGTCCCAATCAATATCAAGCCCATTTTCCTTTATGTGACCTGTTACAAAAGTGACGCTACTAGCTAAATCGCGATGGGTTAAGGGAAAGTTAGCAGCGGCTGCTGCACCTGTTGCTGCTGTGATTCCGGGGATGATTTCAACTTCGATATTTCTCCGTTTAAGATATTCCATCTCTTCACCGCCACGACCAAAGATGAATGGGTCACCACCTTTTAAGCGCACAACGGTTTGTCCGTCTTCTGCTGCGTTTGCTATGACTCTATTAATTAGGCTTTGATGGATTGTATGTTTCCCTTTTTCTTTTCCGACATAAAGACGTTCCGCATCGCGCCTAGCAAGATCAAGGATACGTTCATCTACGAGTCGATCAGACACGATTAAATCTGCGTTTTGAAGGGCTCTAAACGCGCGCATGGTTAATAAATCTGGATCACCGGGGCCTGCGCCAACCAATTGAACGCGACCAATAGGCTTATCTTGAAACGATGTATCATTAACGGCCTTGAATAACGCTTCTTGCGCTTTACTTTGATCCCCTGTTAAAAATCGTTTAGCACTGATTCCATCGAAATAATTTTCCCAAAAAATCTTCCTATTTATTTCTTTCGGCAACAAAGTTTTAACTGTATTTCTAAAGTTCTTAGCTAGTTGTGCTAATTGGCCAATATTAGCAGGTAAGGTGACTTCGATTTGACCACGAATGCGTCTGGCTAAAACAGGGCTAGCTCCACTACTTGATACGGCGACCATAATTGGGGAACGATCAATTATTGCGGGAAAAATAAAGTCAGAAAGATTTGGCTTATCAACAACGTTTATTGGCACATTTGCCTTGTGGGCCATGGCAGAAATTTTAAGATCAATATGATCATTATTTGTTGCTGATACTACGAAAGCAAAATCAGAATTAATTTCTTTAGGATATCTTGAAGGCGTCCATTCGATGTGCCCTGACTTTTCTTTTTTAACTAATTCATCACATAAGTCATCAGCTATCACATGAATGTTAGACGAGTATTTGAGGAGTAAGCGAATTTTTCTCGCCGCAAGCTCCCCTCCGCCTACGACCAAAATCGGCTTTTTTCTTAATGTTAAAAATAATGGAAAATGTGTCACAACGACTCTCTCACTAATTACAAAATATTAATTATGTGAAATATATATAATAACTAAATATAAATGTACAATAAAATAAAACTACATTTTAAAGTGTGTAATTAAATGATTTTAAAAAAATCATAATTATCAAATATTTAAATATGAGAATATTAATAAAAAAATCTAATCAAAAAGACTATCAATAGCATTTTGGTTCATTACAACAGCTTCATTATCATCTTCTTCAACGATTTTATGGCTGGTTGCTTCTTCATGTATGAGCCCGTTAACGATGGCGCTAGCACGCTCGGTGAGCATTTGAACATTTCGTGTGAAGCTCATAGCTTCATGCTTAATTATTTCTGCATCACCATGGGAAATAATTTCTTCAAGGTGGGGTAGGCCAATCAAAATAGCATTATTCACAGCCGTAACGGTCTTATCAAAAGGTTCTTTAAATTCGATGGGGGCATGTTCATACGCTGCAATTGCAAGGTCTTTATGGGTAAATACGCTATCTTGGAAATGTTGTTGATATGTTTTGGGTTGCCACAATTTAACTTCTTCCATCATGTCTGGCATATCGGCAACCATTTCAAGTAACATTACCAATTCATTGAAATGATTAAGGTAATCAGTCGATAACAATGAAATATTGTTAATCGTAGTACCTTCTACCAATTTCCGATAGGTATTTGTATGAGTTGGTTGCGTTGACATTTAAGCCAATGTTCCTTTTATTAGTGGTAACAAATCATATGTCGTGAAGATTAAAACACATATTAATATCAGCATGATTCATGACAAAGAAAAAATCAAGTCCATTTAGAAGCAATATCTGTAGTTGATTTAGGGGCATTATTTAATTGTTGGATCACTTCTTCAACATTTGTAGCAACAGAGAAGAGATCTTTATTGGCAGGCTTTGCAAAGTTTTCTTCAATTTGATGATCAATTAATTGTATAAGGTGATCCCAATATCCATCTACATTAAAGATAACAATAGGTTTATCATGCAAACCTAATTGCTTCCACGTAGCTACTTCAAAAAATTCTTCCAACGTACCAAGCCCGCCCGGTAAAACGACAAAAGCCTCGGACATTTCTGCCATCATATTTTTTCGTTCATGCATGTTTTCTGTTAAAATAAGTTCCGTTAATCCTGTGTGGCCGACTTCAAGTTTGTCTAGGAAATGTGGAATAATGCCAGTTACTTCACCATTATTTTGCATGACGCTGTTGGCAACGATACCCATAATTCCAACATCTCCACCACCGTAAACCAATTTTGTTCCTTGATGAGCAAATTGCCTTCCAAGTTCTATAGCTGCTTCTTTGTAGCTTTCACGTACCTTGCTACTTGCACCACAATATACGCATACAGATTTTAGAACTGACATTTTTCTCTCCAAAAATAAATAGGGGTTCACTAAGTTTTCTTTTATAGAATGAAAAATAAGAAACAATCATTTTCAATCATTAATTTGTGACTATTTTTATTTAATATTTTCATTATACTAGCAAAGATATCTATAACTGTTCAAAAGTTCTAAAGTAAAAGGAAATTATGTGATGTATCAAAAAATGTTGAAGCCAATCATTTTCGGGACGGTATTCTTATTTTCGGGAAGCATAAACATTTCTGCCTACGCAGATGACGCTCAAGATGCGGTAATCGTAAAAGAACGCCAAGCAAATATGAAAACTATTGGTAAAAACATGAAGGTGCTAGGTACTTTTGTAAAAGAAGGTTCAGGAACTGTAGCAGATGTCAAGACAGCAGCAGAAAATATTGCTTCCCTTGCGCCAAAACTGACAAAATGGTTTCCTGAAGGAAGTTCGATGGAGGACATTTTAGATCCTCCGACAGGTGCAAAAGTTGAGATTTGGAATGAATGGGATAAATTCAAAATGATAGCTATGGGTATGGAAGGATTAGCACTTGGTGTTGCTCAGGCTGTAGAATCTAACGACCGTAATGTCGTTGGGGCTGCTCTTGGTGCATTAGGGAAAAATGCCTGTGCTGCTTGCCATAAACCTTATCGTGAAAAACTCGATTAATGCCCCTATTTTAATGTTTAACTATTCAAAAATGTTGTGACCCCAACAATCGTTAAAATGATGAGGGCCACATTTTTGAATAGTTTTTCTGTGGCCAAATGGAATAAACTGTTTCCAACGAAAATACCCATTAGAAAAAATGGGGTTAGCACTAGGCCCATTATGGCTGTATCTAGTAGAAATACACCAGCGATACTGAATGTAATTACGGCTATTATACTTGTGAATACAAAAAACATAGAAATACTGGCGCGCAATATACGGGGGTTTTGACCGCTAGACATAAGGTATAAAATAACTGGCGGGCCAGAGAACCCTGTACTTCCCCCCAGTAACCCACTGATAAATCCCACATAAATTTTCTTCAAAAACGTTTGTTCGCCTTTAATTTTCCAGCCGATGGCTAATAGAAAAACAAAAAATAATACGGCGATTGCCATGATTTGTTTGATAAGAACCGCATCCAAACTAATTAAAAAATAAGCTCCTGTTGGAATGCCAATTATGGCTGCTAAGGCTAATGGTAGTACTGTTTTTCTATCGCTATCTCTTAATGCCATTGGCAGCATCTGTACCCCCCCAATACCATCAATAATAATTTCAACAATAATTGCAGTAATGGGAGAGTATAGCATGGCTATGCACGGAACCATGACCAATGCCGAACCGAAGCCTGCAAAACCGCGCACCATTCCTGCGATGAAAATTGCCCCTGATGATAACATGAATGCAGTATTAAGCTCAGGTAGAAAGTCTGCCAGCATCTTGCGTATGTTTACTTAGGGGATGATTGGTAAATTTTTAAGTGATAAAGAG
>CBFCZA010000215.1:0-5567 GCA_965602285.1 uncultured Curvivirga sp.
ATTATTTTTATCACTTCCCTTGATGATGCCGGTTCAGAAGAACAAGGCCTCCACATGGGGGCCTCTGATTATATAACAAAGCCCTTTGCCCCAACCGTTGTAAGGGCCAGAGTAAAAAATCAAATTAATTTTTATCGCACGACACGTGAAGTACGTAAGGCGAATGAAAAATTATCAATGTTGGCTGCTACAGATGATTTAACAGGCGTTTTCAATCGCCGACAATTTAATCATTTATCTAAAAGCGCACATCTGGTTTCTGCAGAAAATAAAAAACCATCTTGTTATTTAATGCTGGATTTGGACCACTTTAAATTTGTAAATGATACTTATGGGCATGATGCAGGAGACGCCGTTCTAATTGCTATTTCTAAAGGTTGTGGTGAAACTTTACGTGCTGGGGACTTGTTGGGCCGTATGGGAGGTGAAGAGTTTGCCGTTTATTTACCTGATACAAATATAGGGCAAGGGCAGCGTATCGCAGAGAGAATTAAAAACATAACGGCTGAGACTATTATTTCGGTTAATGAACACGTACTCACGGTTACGGCAAGTATAGGGATTGTATGCTCAGATGATAGCTCGTTGAGTATTAAAGATCTCGCAAAAAAGGCAGATTTGGCTTTGTATCAAGCAAAAAAAAATGGTCGAAATACAGTTTGTGTCTTCTAAGGCTATATTTATTAAGAAAAGTAATTTTATGATAATTGGAGAAGTTAATGCGTAAAGTGTTAATGTTAATTTTAGCGACGTTCGTTGTTTCTGGGGCGGTAAAGCAGGCAGAGGCAAGTGTGCTCGAACAAGTTCAAGAAGAAGGGGTTCTGCGTTGTGGCGTTCGTGAATTAGGGCCTGCGTTATCGTATATTGATGAAGAAGGTCGATGGTCAGGTTTTTATCCAGAAATTTGTCGCGCTATAGCTGCAGCTGTAGTCAGTGATGAAGAAGGGGTTGAATTTGTTGTTACGGGGGCCGGTGATCGCTTTGAAAGTTTGCTTGATGATCGCTTTGACGTCCTTGTTGAATCAACAACATGGACCCTTGGGCGCGATACAAACCAGTTAACTTTCATGCCATTATATTTATTCGATGGTCAGGGTTTTTTGTATTATAAACCATCTGGAATAAAGAATATTTCTGATTTAACAGGTAAAAGCCTTTGTGTTGAAAACCATACGACATCAATAAAGAATTTATTTGATTTTAATAAAACAGAATCTATGGATTGGAATATTCGGCCCTTTGATACAATGGAAGGGGCTTTCAGCGCTTTCTTTGATCGTCAATGTGAAGCAATTAGTACGGATATTCTTGTGACGGCATCTTTTAAGCAAGCATTGGCGCCAAACCCAGAAGATTATGATTTTATTGATCAGCGCATAAGTAAGGAACCTTTAAGTGCAGTTGTTCGAAGTGGGGATGCGCAGTGGGCTGATGTTGTTCGTTGGATTATAAATGCCATGATTACTGCTGAAGAGTTGGGAATTACATCAGAGAATATTTCAGACATGCGAAATAGTAACTTACCTGTCGTAAAACAATTCTTAGGCCTTGAAGGTGAAAACGGAAAAATGCTTGGCTTAGACGAACGATGGGCCGAGCGAGCGATTAAAGCTTCTGGAAATTATGGGGAACTTTATGAAAAAACCCTTGGGGCTGAGCTTGGTTTAAAACGAGGCATAAATGATTTATGGACAAAAGGGGGCCTGATTTGGGCTCCACCGATGCGATAATAAGGAACTAAAACATATGTCTAAACCTTCTTCTCATCGGATCGGTGTTTCTGGGCGTCTGATTGGCAGCATCGTTGGTCTTGCGGCTTTGACTGTGATTGCAAGTATTAGTGCCTTGTGGGGGATTGATAGATTCCAAGAAGGTTTTGATTATATCATCAAAGAGAAAGTCGCACGCCTTGATGCTGTTGCACGGCTGGTACAAAGAAGTGAATCTGTTGCTGTTGTCGCGCCACGGGTAGCCTCGGCACAAAGTGGCCCCGTTTTACGTCAGCGCGAACGAGAGATGAAAGATCAGCTTAGCGTTTTAAATGAATCTTTACGTGTCGTGAATTTAGAAGGTTTTAATCATAAAGATTTAGAAACTATAAAAACACATGTGGAAGGTATTACCGAAAACCTTGATAAAGTAGTTTCTTTGGTCAGGCGAAGAGTTGACCTGAAAGGAAAAGAAGAAAAGGTTGTTCGTAAACTTGCTAAGACTATGAAAGGTTTACGCGAAATCCGCACAGACCTACGAAGAGATAGTTCTACTGGTGAGATGATTGAAGATCATTTGCGAAATGTTAATGATCATTTATTACGTACCCTTTCTATTGAAAGTAAAGGGCGCCTTCGTGCATTAAAGAAGAAGGCGCTAGCGGACTTCAAAATTGCTGGAGATGCTGTAAGTGAGCTATCCTCAAATCGAGCATATACGAAAAATATTCAAATTATCATGGCTGAATTGAATGAATATTCTTTTGGAAATAAAGGTATTTTCAAACTTAGAGGAAACCGTATTGCAGTCGAACAGCTATTGGTTGGAAAAATTCGCCATAATAACTCCCTGATGGTTCGGATGATTTCTAGTGGATCAAATATGTTCGCTGATATCGAGGAGGAAATTGTAAATGATAGAAAATCATTTGGTGAAGTCATTGATAAAGGATCTCTTCTATTAAGCGTCATTGCAATTTTGGCTTTGTTTGGGGTTGTCGTTGTATTATTTTATGTGAAAAAGCGAGTCATTAACCGTCTGGTCCATTTACAAAAATGTATGCATCGGCGTGCTCAAGGCCAAGATGCGCCTGTTCCACAAGGTGGCAATGATGAAATTTCTGATATGGCAGATAGTTTTGGTTATTTTGTCAGTGAAATTGAAGCACGAGAGAACGCTCTGTCCATTGCCCGTGACGAGGCGGATAACGCCAATCAGGCTAAGGGAGATTTCTTGGCTAACATGAGCCACGAAATTCGAACGCCGATGAATGCGATTATTGGTTTGTCCAGTTTGGTTTTGCAAACGAACATGACAAACAATCAAAAGGATTATTTGTTAAAGATTCAATCTTCTTCGCAATCATTGCTTGGTATCATAAATGATATTCTTGATTTTTCTAAAATCGAAGCCGGAAAATTGGATATTGAAACCATTGAGTTTGATCTTGGTGATGTTCTAAATGATGTGGCGAACCTTGTTGCGCAAAAAGCTGAAGATAAAAGTTTGGAGATTGTTTTCGCTTCATCTAAGGACTTGCCTGCAAAAATTGCAGGAGATCCATTACGTCTTGGCCAAGTACTAACAAACCTATGTACCAATGCGATTAAATTCACAGATGTTGGTGAAATTGTTGTGCGTTGTGAGTTGGTGCATACAGAAAAAGACCGTGTCCAAGTTCAATTTTCCGTACGTGATACGGGCATTGGTTTGACGGAAGAACAACAAGGAAAACTCTTTAAGGCATTTGCACAAGCTGATGCCTCAACCACACGACAATATGGTGGAACTGGACTTGGCCTAAGTATTAGTGAACATCTGGTCAATATGATGGGTGGCAAGATTTGGGTTAAAAGCCAGCACGGGGATGGTTCGACTTTCTTCTTTACCGCGACATTCGGATTGCCAGAACAAGAAAGTAATGATGTGCGTTGGGAAGAATTGCACGGCGCGCGTATTCTTGTTGCGGACGATAATTCGACAACCAGAATGCTTCTAAGTGAAATGCTTATTGGGTTGGACTGTCAGGTTACTCAAGTTGAAGTTGGTGATGCGGCACACAAGGAAGTAAAAAGAGCAGCCCTAGCAGGGGAAGAGCCCTATAAGGTTGTCCTGATGGATTGGCAAATGCCTGTGATGGATGGCCTAGAAGCGTCGCATCATATTAAATCCAAGGATGCGGATTATGAAGTGCCTATTGTTATTATGGTAACGGGCCATGGCAGAGAAGAAATCGTAGAAGCCCAAGGCACGACAAGTGCAATTGACGCCTTGTTGGTCAAACCCATTAATCCGTCTCTATTATTTGATACTATGCAAACTCTCGCAACAGGGGGAGTTGTGGATATTGCCCCTGCGAAATTAGTAGATCTTGCTCAGATGGTGGAAGGGGACGCTGAGAACATTATGGCGGGTCGTAAGGTTTTATTGGTCGAAGATAATGAAATCAATCAGCAAGTAGCCAGTGAAATTTTAGCCTATTGGAAAGTTGACGCAGATCTTGCAAATAACGGTTTAGAAGCATTGATGACGATAGAAGAGGTCGGTGAAGATTATTATGATGCGGTGTTGATGGATATTCAAATGCCGAATATGGACGGTAAAGAAGCAACAAGGCGCATGCGCAATAATTTAAACATCAAGAAACTTCCTATCATTGCGATGACTGCACATGCGATGGAAGAGGAGCGCCGCAGTTGTTTTGAGGCCGGTATGGATGCGCATGTATCAAAACCTATTGAACCAGCAGTATTGCTAAAGGTATTGATTGAACATTGGCAGGAACGTCCGCGGGCAATAGGTGGAACTAATCCAAACAACGTAAAATCTAAGGGGGTGGTTGATAATGGCGCGGGGGCACTGCCTGATAAAATCCCGGGCTTGAACCTAAAGGATGGTCTCAGCCGTGTGATGGGTAATGAAAGATTATATCGAAAATTATTAAAAGATTTTAATGAAAAACTACCGATGAATCGAGATGAAATTCACGATTCACTTCTTGATCAACAATGGGAAGACGCAAAGAAATCTGCTCATGCTCTGAAAGGTGTAGCAGGAAATGTCGGTGCGAAGGATCTCTTTACGGTCTGTCAGGATATGGAAAAAGCTCTTAAAACTCAAAAGTGGAAAGAGGCACAAGACCTACAAGATACCCTTGATAAGTATGTTGAAACTGTAGGACAAAGCCTGAGGGACTTATTTAGCTTGCTTCAAGATACAGATCAGACAGCTACAGAAATAAAAGATCAGATGGCGGATATTGATGCGGGTGCGGATGAAAAAAATAAGGCAGCTCTTGGTGAACTGGCAGAGATGATCTCGAATAATGATCTTAACGCGATGACCTTATTTAATGAACTATACAGTGCTACACCTACTTTGTTTGGTGAAGGGGTTGCCGCATTGGAAGATTCAATTAATAACCTTGATTTTGAAAGTGCTGCAAAGGCTCTCGCTGAAATCCGCGGTGATGAATAGGAACCTAATATCTTACCAATTCGGACTTTTTTGCGATTAACTTATAGGTTTAAATAATGGATAATCATAATACCATACCGCCTTCAGTAGCTATATTTATGGTTATTCTTACTGGATTTATGCTTGCTGGCATGGATGTCGTAGCGAAATATTTAGCACTTAGTGTTCCTATATTGCTTATCATTTGGGGACGCTATTTCTTTCATACGGTTATAACATTTTCCATCTATACTTTTAAGACGGGCTCTTTGGGGTATCTCAAAGCAAAACGACCTTTGTTGCAATTTTATCGGGCTGCGGCCTTATTTGCAGCCACAGGATTTATGTATGTGGCCATCACTAAAATGCCATTGGGTGATGCGGCTGCTATTCAGTTTTTA
>CBFCZA010000216.1:0-5557 GCA_965602285.1 uncultured Curvivirga sp.
GTAAGAAGGAAGGAAGTATCCTGCAACTGTATAAGAAACTGCGATATTAATTTCCCCTTTGGATGTGGCGTTAAGTCGGCTGGGCATGCGCATAGCTTCGTCCACAACGGCCATAATATCTAACGCGTGGCGTTGGAATTGGTGTCCTTCATAGGTTAGTGCAACCCCATGGGATTGTCGTTCAAACAATTTTAACCCTAATATTTCTTCCAAACCTTTAATCGCAGTTGTAATTGCTGATTGGGATACATGAAGGTCCATTGCGGCTTGGGATACTTTTCCCGAGGCTGCTGTTGCAATGAAGTAGCGAATTTGTCGAAGTGACGGGGTCATTAAAAAATCCAATATCAGTTATTAAATTATTAGAATTCTAAATTTCAATTATATGTAGGGAAGAAATCAATTATTCGACTTGCAACACCTTTTGGAAAGTACATTAACTTTAAAAAGGTAATAAACCAACGGTATATAGCTGAAAATATAGAGATTATCTAACCTTTTATTACCGCATTATTATAGTCAGTTTTTGTATTTTTGACATATTAAAAAAATTGATATCATAAATAAAATATTACTATTATCTAAATTCATCATTTTTCCCTAACATATTCTTGAAAATTTTAAACGGATGAAAAAACTCAAGAAAATTTGGGGGCTAATAAGTGCGACCCTTTAGCAACTTATTTGTCACTATTTGTTTATGTAACAGAACGGGAGATAAAAATGAGTATTATGAAAAAATCACGCTTAGCAATCGCTGCAGCTACTTTTGCGACGGTTGGGGCATCAACAGCAATGGCAGGGGACTGGTATCCATTCCCAGTAGAAGTTTGGCAAGAAGCTTTCAACATGGACAGTGCTCGTAAATCAGTCGATTACACGCCATTAAGCAAAGCATCTAAAAAATGGGACATTTGTGTTTCATTCCCTCACATGAAAGATGCATATTGGACAGCTGTTAACTACGGTATCGTAGCCGAAGCAGAACGTTTAGGCGTTAAAATGCAATTGGTAGAAGCTGGTGGCTATACAAACCTTAGCAAGCAGATTTCACAAATCGAAGATTGCGTTGCTAGTGGTGCAGAAGCTGTAATCATTGGTGCTATTTCTTTTGATGGCTTGAACAACCTTGTTGCTGAAGTACGCGGTAAAGGTATTCCTGTGATCGATATCGTAAATGGTATGTCATCACCTGAACTTTCTGCTAAGTCACTCGTTTCATTTGGTGAAATGGGATATAATGCAGGCGAATATGTTGCATCTAAACATCCTGCAGGCGGTAAAGCTGCTAAAGTTGCATGGTTCCCTGGACCTCCTGGCGCTGGTTGGGTTGAAGCAGGTAACAGTGGTTTTCAAGAAGCTGTTAAAAATAGTGCTGTAAATGTTGTTGAAACAAAATATGGCGATACAGGTAAAGAAACACAGTTGAAACTTGTTGAAGATACATTAGAAGCACATCCAGATATTGAATATATCATTGGTACAGCTGTTACAGCTGAAGCTGCTGTTGGTTTACTTCGTGCACGTGGTTTAGCTGATCAAATTAACATCATGTCTTACTATTTCACACCTGGTGTGTACCAAGGCATTAAACGTGGCCAAATCATGGCTGCCCCAACAGATTCAACAGTGATCCAAGGCCGTGTGGCAATTGATCAAGCTGTTCGTATCCTTGAAGGCAAAAGCTATGAGAAACATGTAGGTCCTGCGCTTTATGTTGTTAACGGTGATAACATCAATACATTTGATAAAGATTCATCATTAGCACCAGATGGTTTCAAACCAACATTCACTGTTAACTAATACTGTCTGAATCAGTTTTTAAGGTGTCTTCAATGACAAATAATGATTTAAATTCTGATGTTGTACCCTCTGCTGCTACGGCAGCAGAGGATGCTCCTCTCCTTCAAATGCGTAATGTAAGTAAGCGTTTCCCCGGGGTTCTTGCCTTGGATAATGTTTCCTTTGACCTGAAGCCGGGCGAAGTACATGTTTTGTTTGGCGAGAATGGAGCAGGGAAATCAACGATGATTTCTATGATCGCGGGAGTGTATCAGCCTACAGAAGGTGATATGACATTCCGTGGTGAAGCCGTAAAACTTAATTCTGTGCATCATGCACGATCATTAGGTATTAGTGCCGTTTTCCAAGAGTTTTCTTTGGTTGGGCAGCTAAGCGTAGAGCAGAATTTATTTCTGGGTGATGAGCATATCTCCAACGGATTTCTCAATAAAAAAGCTTCTCATGAGGAAGCATTAAGAATTTTGAATAAGTTAGGCTTCCCATTGAAGCCAACGCAAAAAGTTGAATATCTGTCACGTGCAGAACAACAAATGGTCGAAATTGCCAAGGCATTTCGTTCTGATTTATCTGTATTGATTTTAGATGAGCCTACCGCCTCTTTGACAGAGCGTGAAACCGATCGATTATTTGAATTGGTAGAGCAAGTTAAAGCCCAAGGCGTTGGCATAGTTTATATCACCCATCGCATGGCGGAAATTAAACGCATTGGCGACAGAATTACGGTTCTACGGGATGGTTCCTATATTGATACTGTTGAAGCAAAAACAGCCAGTGAAGATCAATTGATTAGCCTGATGACAGGGCGGGATATTGATCAAATTTTCCCTAAAATCACTTTTAAACCGACAGAAGAAATATTGTCTATTCAAGGGATCTCTACGGTTGATGAGCGGGTGAAAGATGTTTCCATACATGTGAAACGTGGCGAAATCGTAGGGCTTGCTGGTCTTGTCGGGGCAGGGAAGTCAAAATTGATACGGTCTTGTTTTGGGCTAGAACCTATTTCAGGTGGAAAAGTTGTGTTTGATGGGGAAGACGTTACTTCTTTTTCCACACGCCAAATGCTTGATCGCGGGTTCTTTTATAATCCACCTGATCGTCGAGCCGAAGGCTTGGTTATGATCCGTAATTGTCGCGAGAATATAACGTTACCTTCCTTGCATTTACCAAAGTTCCAAAAGTGGAATTTCCTTCGCCGAAAAAAAGAAGCTCAAGATTCTTTTGATCTTGCCAGTCAACTTCAATTGCACCCGTTAAAGGTGGAAAGAGAAGTAGATCATTTTTCAGGCGGGAATCAGCAAAAAGTTCTGTTGGCTAAATGTTTAACACAAGATGTAAAATTATATGTTTTTGACGAACCAACTGTCGGTGTTGACGTTGGCACAAGAGTTGAAATTTATAAATTTATAGCCAAACTTTGTGAAGAAGGGGCGGCCGTGATTTTAATTTCATCTGATTTACCTGAAGTACTGCATCTAAGTAATAGATTATATGTGATGCAACGCGGAAACTTAAGCGCAGAGCTTAAGGGTGACGAGATTACTCAGGAAAACGTTCTTAGGAATTTCTTTGATAAGGAGGCAGCGTAAGATGTCTGGTAACGCACAACCAAATGATGCGACAAAAAATACGGATGTTAAAAATACATCTGAAAAGAAAACTCTGTCTTATTACCTACAACTTACATTTGTTCGGTTAGGTGTTCTGCCTTTTTTACTTATTGTTGCTGTGGTCGTGTTTACGGCGGCATCAGATAACTTTTTGACGGGCCGGAACATTATGAATGTTGTTCGCCAATCATCTTATTTAACACTTGTTGCTGTTGGGCAAATGTTTGCCCTTCTAACCGGTGGATTTGACCTTTCTGTGGGAACCATCATTGCGTTGACTTCTGTGGTTGGGGCGACGGTTATGGCGGCTTCTTTTGCCGCTATGCCTGATGCGGTTGGTTTAGCGATCACCTATGGTGTTATTGCCGGAATTGCTGCGGGTGCTTTGATTGGGGCCATCAATGGGGCTGGTGTTGCCCTTCTCGGCGTATCCCCTTTCATGATGACATTGGGTATGTCTTCTGTTGGCTTTGGTGCGGCATTATATATGACCGGTGGTACACCTGTTTATGGCATGCCAATTGAGTTTGGTGATAATTTTGGTTTTGGCCAAATATTGGGCATTCCAGCACCTGTGTTTATTTCCTTATTGTTGATCCTTTTATTGTATGTGGTCATTAATTGGACAAGGCTGGGGCGTTATTTTTATGCTGTCGGTGGCAATATTAAGGCGGCTAGCCTATCGGGTATCAACACCAAATTAACTCTATTCCTTGCCTATCTTTTTTGCGGCATGATTGCGGCTGTTTCTGGGATGCTGCTTACGGCGCGCCTTGATACAGGGGAGGCGAATATTGGTGCGGCTATGCCATTGGAATCTATTGCTGCCTGTGTGATCGCAGGGGTTAGCCTAAGAGGTGGTGTTGGCAAAATTCAAAATGTTGTTTTAGGGGCTCTTTTCATCGGGCTTGTTCAAAATGGTATGAATTTGGCGCGCATAGAATCTTACTTACAAACTGTCGTAATTGGGGCTTTGTTGATCATTGCTGTGGTTGCTGATCAAGCACGCCTTCGTGTGATGGCAAACTTACAAGACTAATAAAAAAAACAAACGAATTGGGATAGCGATATGAAAATTAATATAAATTGTGACATGGGTGAAAGTTTTGGCCTTTATAAAATGGGGGATGACGAAGGGATCATGCCTTATATCACAGAGGCCAATGTAGCCTGTGGTTTCCATGGATCTGACCCAAATCATATGCGCAGTACCGTTGAACTTGCTAAAAAGCATGGTGTGAAAGTTGGCGCTCATTTCTCCTTACCTGATTTATCTGGTTTTGGACGTCGTGAAATGAAAATTGATCGTGAAGAAATGGCAAATATCATCACCTATCAAGTTGGTGCATTGCAAGCATTTTTAGATCGCGAAGATATGGAATTAAGCCATCTTAAACCCCATGGGGCATTATATGGTATGGCGGCAAAGCAAGAACATATTGCACATGCAATCGCGGATGTGGGCGAACATTATAAAGTTCCAGTATTTGGCCTTTCAAATACTTTGCATGAAGAAATTTATATTGATCGTGGATTAGAATTCTGTGCTGAATTTTTTGCAGATCTTGATTATGATGCCAAAGGTAATCTTGTCATTACACGCGAACATCACGCGGTTAGCCCAGAAGACGCAGCGACTAAATGCCTTCGTGCGGTTAAAGATGGTTTGACAAAATCTACAGATGGTAGCGACATTGAAGTTAAAGTTTCTACAATTTGTATTCATTCAGATACACCAAATGCCGTTGCTGCGGCAAAAGCTGTTCGTGAAGCTTTAGAAGCATATATTTAACCAACTCTTGAAATTGAAAAATAATACTTAAAAAGGAATAGAAAAATGGCTAATAAACAAATCGTATCTCCATTGCCGGGTGTTTTCTATCGCAAGCCTTCTCCAGAAGAAGCTAATTACAAATCCGATGGTGATGATGTTCAGGTTGGTGACGTGATAGGTTTGGTTGAAGTGATGAAATCATTTCATGAAATTAAATCAGACGTAGCTGGTAAAATTGTTAGTTTTCAAATTGAAAATGAAGATGCGGTTATGGCTGGTCAGGTTCTCGCTGAAATTAGCGAATAAAAAGCTTTAAGGAACGCGTTATGAAAATTAAAACGCTTTTAATTGCAAACCGTGGAGAAATCGC